>NZ_CAKZMP010000157.1 GCF_937128705.1 uncultured Kiloniella sp.
TCCTTTCTTGCTTTGATTTTGCACCCCGTTGGCTGATGGACGATGTCATGGTCAGCTTCTCTGCTGTAGGTGGATCTGTTGGCCCCCATATCGATAGCTACCATGTATTCCTAGTTCAAGGTGATGGCAAAAGGCGGTGGAAAATAGGGCGAGAAGCCATTGATGATGAGATCTATATCGAGGGTATTGATCTCAAGGTTCTGGCTGGTGGTTTTGAAGGCGACGAGGTTGAAGTGACAAGTGGTGATGTCCTTTATGTTCCTCCTCGTTTTGGGCATGAAGGCACGACGCTTGAAGCTGCCCTTACCTATTCTGTCGGCTTTCTCGGTCCTAAGATATCCGAACTTTTTAGTGGGTATGCGCAATATATTTCCGAATTTGACGATCTTGACCAACGTTATGTCGGTCAAGATCTCTCGGAAATATCGTCCGGTTTTACCCTAAGCGAAAAGGCCGTTGCAGATATCAAGGCTTGTTTTGAAAGGCAGATAACATCAGCGAACTTTACTCAGTGGCTTGTTGAATTCTTCACTGAATCATCGCATGAAGATTTTGGCGTCTATAATGAGCGCGAAGAAATGCTGTACGATGATGAATTTAAAAATGAATTAGAAGAAGGCGCCAGCCTGATTAAACCGGAATATGTAAAGTTTGCAATTACAGCTTCACCAACTGGCGGTTTCTGTCTTGGTTTTGATAGCCAGAGCTTCACGTTGGATGAACGTATGTTCCCGCTTGTACAGCTCTTTATGAAAGAAGAAGTCGTAAATTCAAAGAGCTATCCGGATCTCTTTGCTGAACCAGCATATCTGGAGTTCCTTTTGGAGTTATATAACCATCAGGCGCTGGAGTTCCTTGATTAAGAACATATCTGGTTGAAGAGTTGTTGTTCAGATGTTGGTGTCGTCTTCTGTATTCTCTTTCGGTGCCCATTTAAATGCCTGAACGCGGCCAACGTTTTTAAGCTTCAGGCCTCTTTGCCCATCCTCATCTGACAGGCTGGTGCAGTCTTTTTGTAAGGCAAAGGGAAGCAGGTTTTCAAAGCGGTTTGTCATGAAAACGGTGCCGGGATCGGCACGGGCTTCGAGCCGGGCAGCCAAATTGACGATTTCGCTTAACAGGCTGAACCCGGGATAAGCCGAGGGAAGTGAGAGAAGGGTAACGGGGCCATAAGACAGGCCAATGCGCGCACCCTGGGTTTCGATCACGCGATCAATAGAATCTTGCCAGATTTTGGCAGTTTCTTTGGCGAGTTTGTGTATTTTAGCAGCAACGCTAAGAACATTGGCGGCATCTACTTCTTCGTGTACACCCCATACTGCAAGCAAGCCGTCACCCTGTACGCGATCAACCAGTGCACCGCTTTCGATCAGGATGTCCCGGGCGCCATCGCAAAAGGCACTCAGCATTCTGTGGGCGAGGGAAATGTTGCTGGTTTCGCGAACAAAGGCACTGTAGGAACAGAAATCCATCGCCATCACACAGCAATTTTCAATAGGTTGATCCAGCTTCTCATCAAAGTTTTCCCAACCCTTGAGTGAGCCAAAATGGAACTCGTACAGTTCCTTATCAACGGCCATTCTTTTCCCCTAATTGACGTAAGCTGTAATCGCGTTCTTTGCACGATACTTTTGCGCGCCATAATAGAGAGAAAGAGTTCCCAAGAAACAAGGGAAAAACGTGTGGTCACAAAATTCTGATAAGAAAAGAAAGGGCAGAATTTTGCATCCTACCCTTTACCAGAAAAAAGTGCTTCAGACTTAGCCGCCATAAAGTGCTGTGCAATTTTTTTTGATTAACTCCATTGCCGCACGAAACGGGCCGGGGCCGTGACTGATACGGGCGACGCCGAGGTTCGCCAGTTCACGGATAGAGGGACAGCCAGACATCATCATGATGTTGATGGGTAAGGGGCATGTGTCGCAGAGTTCCCGAATTAAGCTGGCATCTGTCAAGGCGGGGACAAAGAAGCCGTCTGCGCCGGCATCGGCATAGGCTTGTCCCCGGGTGATCACTTCTTTCAGAAGTTCCTTCTGAGAATATGATTTGGTTTTACGGATGTGTTTTCAAATAACTCTGATTTGTACGCGTTATTTTTCTTTTGCTTCTTTTTCAGCAGCCAATCTCAATGCTCTTAGTCGGTCGGTTTTGTCTTGAATTTTCTTTTCTCTGGCTTCTTTTTCTTTGATGAGTTTGGTGTCGATATTCTTACCTGGGCTACGATCTCTAAACTCACTGTTATCGCCGCGTCCAATTGCTGCGATCATTTTGTCATCGGCATTGTTTGGTCGTGTTGATCCTGATCCCATTGCACTATCTTTCTGCTAAATGTTTTGTATCAAATCAAGAGCACTTTCTGGCTTATTTGTAAACCAAACTTTAGGTGACGGAATTGAGCCAGATAGCTTAAGCGCAGACATGCACGTTACAAATATTGCCCAAGTTATTGCTCTGAGATGATTTTGTTCTTTGAAGGACTAACGTTTCTTCGGGCGCTTGGCCACACGTAGCAGCTTTTGAAACTTGGGGCATTCAATGTGGGATGGTGCGGAACAGTTGGCGACATGGCGCAGGGCTTTGCTGAGAACCGTGAGGTCATGGATTTGTTTATCCAAATCATCCGCACGTGTCCGTAAGTCTTCTCTGGATAGGTCAGGTTGTCCATCCTCGCCAAACATCCCAGCGATTTCATCCAACGAGAAACCAGCGGATTTCCCCAGAGTGATTAAAGACAATTGCATCAATGTCTGGGGGGCGAATTGTCGCCGTAAACCCTGTCTACCAATGGATTTAATTAGACCAATTTCTTCATAATACCTCAGGGTCGAAGGGCGTAACCCCGTCTGTTCGACCACTTCGGAAATATCTAAAGCACGCATATTTTTCTCTGTTATTGGATCGGAAGATTCAATGTTGGACTTTATCACTTGACCTCAAGTTAACTTGAATTTGTATGGTGCGCTCAACAGACGATTTGTACAAGAGGAAAGAGCCGATGACACAGTCTCATACAGTAAAAGGAAGCCCGGTTTGGCAAGATGGTAGAGCAATTGCTTTGATGATGGCTGCCACCCTTATGGTTATGGCAAACGCGACCATCAGCCCTGCCTTGGCTGGATTGGAACGTGCATTTATGGGGCAACCCAACGCAGACCTTTTGATTAGGTTGTTGGTCCCGGCACCGTCGCTGACGGTTGTTATCTTTGCACCGCTTGCCGGGTACTTTGTGGACCGTTATGGCAGGCGCGTGATGCTGTTATCCGGTGTTGTGTTGTTTGTCATTACGGGCAGCGCAGGTTTTTATCTGCCTGACCTTGAAATGATTTTTGCCAGCCGATTAGCCCTCGGCATTGCTGTGGCCATGATTATGACGTCGCAGACTGCTTTGATCGGGGATTATTTCACAGGCGAGAAACGCAGTGCGCTGACGGGGTTACAGATTTCTGCCCGAAATTTTGGTGGCTTTGTCTTTTTGACACTCGCAGGTTGGTTTGCCGTTAGTTCGCCGCGCTTGCCCTTTGTTATCTATGGTCTGGCCGTTCTTTACCTGCCCTTTATGTGGTTGGTTATCAAAGAAACATCGCTTCGCTCTGCAAAAAAAACGACCGAAAACCTCTCAACAAATAGAGCACCCGGAACAACTGCAAAAATAGAGACCAGTGAAACTGATGGCCATAAATCGTGGAAAGGATTGATCGCGGCCTTAGCAGTACTACAACTAATGACAAACATGATCTTTTTCCTGATGCCAACACAGCTCCCCTTCTTCCTTGATAGTTTGGGCTATGACAGTGCCGTTATGACGGGGGCAGGTCTTGGCGCTTTGTCATTGGCCGGGGGATGCGCAGCGTTGTTCTATGGGCGGATCAAGCGTGTCATGGGATACGCGGGTGCCTATGCGCTGGGTTATGGTTTTATGGCCCTTGGGTTTGCCATTCTGCCCTTTGGCGCAAATGTTATTGCGATCATTGCGGGATCGGTCGCCGTGGGCATAGGCTTTGCGCTTGCCGTTCCGAATTTTGTCGGTATCGCTCTTCAGATCGCCCCCTCAAGCCGCCGTGGCATGGCTGGCGGTGTTCTAACAACGTCTGTTTTCCTTGGACAGTTTTGTTCTCCATTCCTGAGCATCCCGTCGATTACTTCCTTTGGTTATAATGCAACCTATCAAGGGACAGCTCTGTTGCTAGGAACAGTCGCGCTTATGGCCGCGGTGAAACGAGGAATGGAGGCTTTGAATTTGCGTGCGAAACAAGTTTGATTGTTAAGCGTTTTAGGGGGGGAATTGAATGAATGCTTAACTAAAATCTAATTGCAGGGAGAGGTATATCAACTTAGGGTGATGTTCGTAATTTATTCAATTAATAAGTGTTGGTCATGGCAAAGGGCGTTTTTGTCCATCGGGCAGATTCAAAATACGACGACTTTCCGGAAGAACAATACCAGTTTCCCAAGCGCTATTTGAAACGTGCAAAGCGCTTTGAAAATGATTGGGTTCTTTATTACGAACCTCGCGGTGGCGGCGGAAGGCTTGGGTATAGTGCGATAGCCAAGGTTCAGGCGATTGAGCCTGATATCTTGAACGAAGGTATGTATATTGCCCGTATTGCGCCAGGAACTTTTCTGTCTTTCGAGGAGTTCGTGTCATTTCGAAAAGACAATGGCTTTATGGAATCAGATCTTAGAAAAGAAGATGGTTCTTTAAATGGTGGTCTGATTCAGTGGGCCATACGCCCTATCTCTGATGTTGATTTTAATCAGATTGTTTTACAAGGCTTTCCCGAAGAAATAGACCTGTTGCCACGGGCTGATGAAGTGGTTCCTAAAAAGGATTTACCTGCATGGGGTGGTTTGTCAGAAGATTCTCCTGTGCCTATTTACGAAAGCGAACGTCTTCGAGTTGAACAAACCATCTCACGTATCCCACGGGATCGTGTCTTTCGAAAGCACGTTCTCGAAGCTTATGACAGACGCTGTGCCATTACGGGATTACAGCTTATCAATGGTGGTGGTAGGGCTGAAGTAGAAGCCGCTCACATTAAGCCCGTAGCCAAACACGGCCCTGATACCGTCAGAAATGGTATAGCATTGTCTGGGACTGTACATTGGATGTTTGATCGTGGACTGATTTCATTAAGCGATGATTTAGATATTTTGATCTCACGACAAGTAAATGACCCAACCCAAATTGAACGATTGGTGAATTCTAGCGGGAGAGCATTTGCACCTGAAAGCCCCTCATTACGCCCGCATCCAAAGTTCTTGGGATGGCATAGGGATAATTGCTTTAAAGCTTAAGAGAAAGTTATCCTGAAAATTGGCGCACCCGACAGGATTCGAACCTGTGACCTTCGCCTTCGGAGGGCGACACTCTATCCAGCTGAGCTACGGGTGC
>NZ_CAKZMP010000158.1 GCF_937128705.1 uncultured Kiloniella sp.
GGTAACTACACTGGTTCCATTCTTGGTGGTGCTTACACTTCCGGTGCGAACACTGCAGCAGATTTCGCTGATGCAGGTGATGACACAAAAATCACTTACTTCACACCAAACTTCAATGGTTTCAAAGCTGGTATCTCTTACGCACCAGATGCTGACGAAGGTAACTCTGCTTCAACTGGCAACACTTCACGTGACAACCACATTGATGGTGGTATCAACTACTCAACTAATGTTAACGATTTCTCAATCGATGCAGGTCTAGTTGGTGGTACACACGAAACACAGCAAGCTGGTGCTGATGACCAGACTTATTACGCTGTTGGTGGTGGTCTAATGGTTGGTTATGCTGGTTTCAGCGCAGCTGTTGGCCTTATGCACGAAGACCAAGAAGATACTTATGACCAGAACACTGTTGATCTAGGTCTAAGCTACGGAACTGGTCCTTGGAGCTTCGCTGTTGGTGCAGCTTGGTCCGAGCGTGACAACGACAATGCATCTGATACAGAATTCACAGCTTACTCAGCTGGTCTTGGCTATCAGGTTGCTCCAGGTCTTAAAACTTGGGTTGGTGGTACAGTTGGCGAATACGAAGGCGCTGCTGAAGACTTCACTAACATCCAAGCTGGTGTAGCTGTATCATTCTAATTGATACCTACTACATAGTTTAAAAGACAGGTCGGTTCGGTTTCGAACCGGCCTTTCTTTTTACTGTACTTCTACATGAAGATTAGGTTAAGTATTCTCAGATTAAGTATAATCCGGGAAGAAGCATGACCAACCTCACCTCTTTAGTTCGTTTCGCTTTTATTACTCTGTTCTCTATTTTCCTACTCGCTTGCGAAGGCGGTAAAGAATCAGATCTTATTTACGATACCCCTTCAGATGAAAAATACGCCAAATATGGTGGATCAATTCTTGGCGGTGAAGGTGGTGTTAACCTTTTAGATCTGGGGAATAACAAACCTCAAGACGGTGGTGCTGGTGTTGGCGTAAACTCTTTTCTTTGGCGTGCCTCACTCGATACCATCGCTTTTATGCCGCTTACCTCTGCTGATCCTTTTGGGGGCGTGATTATCACGGACTGGTATAGCCCGGATGAGACAAAACCAGAGCGCTTTAAAGTTAATGTCTTCATTCTTGGCCGCGATCTCCGCGCTGATGGTGTTCGTGCCTCTGTTTTCAAACAACAACGTGATGTCACAGGCAGCTGGATTGACGCCAAAGTCGATCCTAAAACGGGAACAGAGTTGGAAGATGCAATTCTAACGCGTGCTCGCCAGTTAAGAATTGCTTCAAGCGAGTAACTTCTACTACCCAATTTACATAAATTGGATGAAACCGTATCAAGGCCACAGAAACTGAAAATCCTTCATCTGTGGCCTTTTAATCTTATTACCATGGGCTTTATATATAAGCCGTTTTAGCTAAGTCAGAATATTATGAGCCGTTACAACGTCAAGGAAACCGAAACCAAGTGGCAAAAAGCCTGGGTTGAGAACAATTGTTTTTCTGTCGAAACAGATACAGACAAACCCAAGTATTATGTCTTGGAAATGTTCCCCTATCCTTCTGGCCGGATCCACATGGGCCACGTTCGGAACTATACAATTGGCGATGTAATCTCTCGATATAAAAAAGCCAAAGGGTTTAATGTTCTTCATCCCATGGGTTGGGACGCTTTTGGTCTTCCCGCAGAAAATGCCGCAATGGCCCGCGGAGTCCACCCAGGTAAGTGGACCTACGAAAATATTGCCGCCATGCGTGAACAGCTCAAATCTATGGGTCTTTCCATCGATTGGGATCGTGAAATAGCTACCTGCCATCCACAATATTACAAACACGAACAGAAAATGTTCCTGGACTTCCTAAAAGCGGGTCTGGTTGAGCGTAAGGAGTCTTGGGTAAACTGGGACCCAGTGGACCAGACAGTGCTCGCCAATGAGCAGGTTATCGACGGTAAGGGATGGCGTTCTGGTGCAGAAGTAGAAAAGCGCAAATTGAGCCAGTGGTTTTTTAAAATTACCGACTTTGCTGATGAGCTATTGGAAGGTCTGGAAACCCTAGATCGCTGGCCGGACAAAGTCCGCACTATGCAACACAACTGGATTGGCAAATCCGAAGGGGCACGCGTCTTTTTCAAGATCAAAGATTCTGATCAGGAGATTGAAGTTTACACCACACGCCCCGATACACTGTTCGGCGCATCTTTCTGTGCCATTTCCGCAAACCACCCCCTCGCCGATCAGCTTTCAACTAATAATTCAGAACTCAAGGCTTTTGTTGCTGAGTGCAACAAGATGGGGACGTCCGAAGAAGCTATCGAAAAAGCAGACAAAAAAGGGTTTAATACGGGGTTAAAAGTCACTCACCCTCTGGATTCTTCACTTGAGCTGCCTGTTTATGTCGCAAACTTTGTTCTTATGGATTATGGAACCGGCGCCGTATTTGGATGCCCTGCCCACGACCAGCGTGATCTGGACTTTGCCAGAAAATACAATCTGAACGTCACGCCTGTTGTCCTGCCAAAAGGCGAAGATCCAAACGCTTTTACTATTGAGAACGAAGCTTATACTGGCGAAGGAGCACTGTTTAATTCTCAGTTCCTTGATGGTTTAGATATTAATACTGGCAAGAAAACAGTCATTAATCATCTGGAAGAGCTGGGCCACGGTAAAGGAACCACTCAGTTCCGCCTGAGAGATTGGGGTGTATCCCGTCAACGCTATTGGGGATGTCCTATTCCCATTATCTATTGTGAAGATTGCGGCGCTGTTCCTGAAAAGGAAGAAAATCTTCCTGTCGAGTTGCCTGAAGACGTAACCTTCGATAAACCCGGTAACCCCATTGCACACCATCCAACATGGAAACATACAAAGTGCCCTTGTTGTGGCAAAGCTGCTGTCAGAGAAACAGATACATTTGATACCTTTATGGAATCATCTTGGTATTTTGCACGTTTCTGTAGTCCCAGAGATGACAACGCCTTTAATCGCAAGGATGTCGATTATTGGCTCCCTGTTGATCAATATATCGGCGGCATTGAACACGCTGTACTTCACCTTCTCTATTCAAGATTCTTCACGCGCGGGCTTGAAAAGTGTGGATACCTTGCTGCGAAAGAACCTTTTAAAGGTCTTTTCACCCAAGGTATGATTTGCCATGAAACCTATCAAAACGATAAAGGTGAGTGGCTATCCCCAGAAGAAATTGAAAAAGATGATTCTGGGAATTTTGTTACTCTAGATGGTGATACCGTAAACGTCGGTCCCTCTATCAAAATGAGTAAATCAAAGAAAAATACCATTGATCCAGCAGATATTATTGGTAGTTATGGATCTGATACAGCAAGATTTTTTATGCTTTCAGACAGCCCCCCGGACCGCGATATGGAATGGACAGAATCCGGAATTGATGGGTCATGGCGCTTTACCCAACGTATGTGGCGTCTGATCACAACCGAGTTGAATAATCTTCCAAACGTCAACACGGAAAAACCAGATACATTCAATGATCGAGCTCTTGAACTGAGAAGAACTGTTCATAAATCCATTGCTGCTATAAGCGAGAACATTGAAAGCTTCCGCTTTAATGCTGCGGTCGCAAAAATATACGAATTAACCAATAGTATAGGTCAATTCAAAGCGAGCAAAGATGATGATTTCTGGGCATTACGTGAAGCTTTTGAAATACTCGTTCGTCTTGTTTCCCCAATGATGCCCCATATCTCCGAAGAGCTATGGAATCAACTTGGTCATAACGATCTTATCGTCAATGTTTCCTGGCCTGTTGCTGATGAAAGTTTAACAGTAGACGAAACCGTAAAGCTCCCTGTTCAGGTTAACGGTAAAGTCCGTGCAACAATTTCATTGTCGCTTGAAGCAACCGAAGATGAAATTAAGCAAGCCGCACTAGCCGAAACTGGGGTACAAAGAGCAATTGATGGCAAAGATATTCGTAAAGTCATTATTGTCAAAAACCGAATTGTAAATATTGTTGTATAATCTGCTTTTAAGGCTTTGATAATGTCCATATTTGTCAAGAAATTCTGTCTGTTAATTACCTTTATAGTCGGTCTTTTCAGCCTGTCAGCCTGTGGATTTCAACCCGTCTATAAAAAGAATACTGAAACCGGATATTCTTCGAATCAGGCCTTGCAGACGATAAGAATAAGCCCGCTTCCCGATCGCCCAGGGCAAATCCTTCACAACATGCTACGGGACAGAATGAACCCACTTGGGCAACCAAGAAAACCACTTTATGTCTTGAAAGCAATTATTGAAGAAACAGAAAAAAACCTAGCTGTTCGTCTGGATAATACGACTTCAAGAACAAATTTAACTATAGCAGTCAAATATTCACTCGTTAGTCTATCTAGTAATAATATCGTTTTTTCTTCCATAGCACGATCAACCAACAGTTTTGACAAGCTGGATGATCCCTACGCCAACCTTGTAGCCGAGGACACTGCCCGTAGCCGTGTTTTACGGCAGGTAGCCGATGATATGGCTTTACAGCTCGGTACCTACTTCAATAAGTTACAGTAAGTGCTTTGCATCGTTTTCTGAATAAGGCTCTGAGTAAGTGAAAATACCCGCTGCCAAAGCTGATAGTTTTTCCAAGTCTCCCGACAGTAGTATAAAAGCCATCTTGGTTTATGGCCCCGATGAGGGGTTGGTTTTAGAGCGAAGTCAGAATTTACTTCATACTGTCGTCGACGATGCTCAGGATCCTTTTCGCGTAGTCAACCTCGATAATGATGTTCTGAAAAAAGAACCTTCATTAATCAGTGATGAAGCAGCGGCAATATCTATGATGGGTGGTAGGCGCGTTATACGAATACGATCCGCTAGTGATGCGTTAGCTCAAACTTTTTCAGGTTATTTTTCTGATCCCGTTGGCGATGCCCTCATCATCCTTGAGGGCGGTGATTTACCAGGCAGATCCAAACTTAGAAAAGTTTTCGAAACAGAAAATCAAGCCGCAGCTATCGCATGTTACAAAGATGATGAAAAAAGCCTTCCTGGTCTAATTCGTCAAACCATTGAAAATGAAGGATTTTCTCTTTCAAACGACGCTCTCGGCTTCCTCGTTGCAAATCTTGGTACTGATCGACGATTAACGCGCCGAGAACTACAGAAATTATGTCTGTATAAAGGTATAAATTCCTCACCGATTTCTCTTGAAGATGCACAAGCCTGCATTGGTGACACCGCGACATTAACCCTAGACGATTTAGCAATTGCCGTCGGAACAGGAAATATACAAAAACTTGAAAAGACTTTGGTAAGAGCGCACCAAGAAAATCAAAACGCAATTACCATTCTAAGAGCAGTCACCCGACATTTCCAGAGATTGCATTTAACAGCCGGTTTAGTCGCCCAAGGTATCCCTATGGATAAAGCTGTCTCAACACTACGACCACCTTTATTCTGGAAAGTTGCTGATCCTTTTAAAGCGCAAGCAAGAAAATGGTCCCCAACGGTATTGGCCAAGGCACTCAGTATGCTTTTAGATACGGAAGCCAACTGTAAAAAAACAGGGGCCCCGGCAGAAACACTTTGTGCAAGAACACTACTAGAAATAACAGCGAACGCCCCTACCCGCCGGCGTTCTTAAATAGCGCTTAGAGGGTTATGACTCGGAAGATTGGGTTAAGCGGTGCAGAACATTATCAAGCTGCTCCAAAGTATCGTAAGCGATTTTAAGCGCACCACCCTGCCCATGAAAATCGATACTAACCTTTAGACCCAACATATTTGACAGATCACGTTCTAACGCAAGAGTATCTGCATCTTTTTGAGAGCCTGAACTTGGTTTAATCTTTGACGTAGAAATTGGCTTTTTAACCTGAACTTGATCTTCTTCAGGCTCACTAAGCTCTTTTTTCATCGCTTTAGCCAAGCGTTCTGTTTCCCGAACAGAAAGACCTTTTGAAGAAATTTCCTGAGCAAGTTCAACGGCGTCTTCAGCACCGACAAGTGCACGAGCATGACCGGCACTCAAATCACCTTTTTCGACAAGATTCTGTACTTCTTCCGGAAGGGAAAGTAAACGAAGTATATTTGCAATA
>NZ_CAKZMP010000159.1 GCF_937128705.1 uncultured Kiloniella sp.
TCTGTTTTTGAGGTGGAATTACAAAAGGGATCTCAAATGGAGACTGGTTTTGCGACCTTCGATAAAGCTGGACGCTTGCTAACGATCAATGATCGTTTTGTGGTCTTGGGCGATGAAGAACGGAAAACCTTACTTAAGACCAAGGTCGAGCATTTTGTGTTGGAAAAATCCTTTGGAAAGTCAGTAAATTCTAGCCTCATACAAACAGTTATACGTAAATGGCAGTCTTCTGATCGCGGCTTTGTTTGGCAAAATACTGTTGGTGATAAGTTTTCATTGTCACGTTACACAACTCCAGAGGGAAATACTTGTTATCTAAAAGTTCTACTTGAGAACCAGAATGCAGAGGAAAAAGTATCTGCGCCTGAAGTGCTTTTCGATATTATTCAATCATTGGATATTGCTGTTGCACTTTATGATTCTGATTTGTGTTTTGTCTTATCAAATAAAAAATTTGCGAATGTTATTGCCTTACCTGATGATCAGTTGAGGCGGGGGCGCCCCATACACAAAATTATGCAGGGGATGATCACTGGACACCAAAATGCATGTGATCACAAATCTATAATCAAGAACACAAATGAAGCCGAGAAAACGATTGAGAAAATTATCAAAGGTGTTTTCAGTTATAAAAAGGGGCTTGAAATAGAACGTTCTGATGGACGTCTTTTATTAAGTTCTTCACATGAAACCGGATTTGGCGATTACTTGGTTACGATCAAGGACATTACCGAGCAAAAGAAAATTGAAGAGGCGAGCCGTGAAGCAGATATGTTGCTTCATAAAATTGTTGAGGCTTGCCCTGCGAACTTTTTGGTATCCCGTGTTTCGGATGGAAAAATCATATATTTCCCGCCAGCTTCTCGTGATCGGTTTGGTGATATAGAAACGGCAAAAAGCTTTTTCATTAAACCTCAAGACCGTGAAAATTATCTCAAGGCTTTGTTGCCGACGGGTGTATTGGATGATTATAGGGTGCAGTTTCGCCGGCGGGATGGCAGCATTATGCAAGGTCTGACGTCTGCCCGTGTGACTGATTACAAAGGTGAGGATGTTATTGTCTCGTCAACACGAGATATCACCGAACAACTTCAGATGCAAAAAGAGCTGGAAGAGCAGAAGGAAATCGCACATCAGAATGAAAAGATATCAGCCTTAGGCGGGTTGCTTGCTGGTGTTGCCCATGAACTGAATAATCCACTTTCTATCGTCGTAGGCTATGCCTTGATGCTTCAGGATAAAACGGATGATCCAGAGGTAAAGCGAAGAGTAGATCGAATTGCGATGGCAGCAGAGCGTTGCGCCAAAATTGTTAAAACATTTTTGGCTATGGCTAGGCAGCGTCCGATGCAGATAGAAAATTGTAATTTGAACGAAGCAATCGAAGTCGCCATGGATGTTGCTGGTTATGGGGTCAGGGTATCTGGCGCCGAGGTATCTTTATCATTGGCGAAGGATTTGCCTTTTGTCGATGCCGACCATGATCAAATGGCACAAGTCTTTACCAACTTGATTGTAAATGCAGAACATGCGTTATCTGAGAAAGGAAAAGCGGGGAAACTCGTTATTCGTTCCTCGTTTGATGACTTATTAAACGAAGTCGTTGTTGATGTTATTGATAACGGCGTAGGTATTCCCAAAGAGATACAGGCTAGGATTTTTGAACCTTTTTTTACAACAAAAGATGTTGGAAGTGGTACGGGCGTCGGCCTTGCTTTTTGCCATCGTATTGTTGATGCCCACCACGGAAACCTGTCTTTCCGATCCTCAGGTAAAGGAGGTACTTGCTTTACAGTGCGAATGAAAGTTGCGGAAGTAACAGATGAAAATAAAAACGTTCCTGATATTCCGGATAAAAAACATTTAAAGCAAGAAGTTCTGGTTGTTGATGATGAGGTCGATGTCGCTGATCTAATTAGCGAAATTTTGAGTGAAGACGGTTATCAAGTGACGGTTACCAATTCAGCTAAAGATGCCCTCACAAAATTAAAAGCACATTCATACACTGCAATTTTAAGTGACGTGAAAATGCCCGGTATGAATGGTATAGAGTTTTTACAGCGTATGACGGCTGAATTTCCTGATATGGCTAAAAAAACTGCTTTTGTGACAGGAGATTCAATGAGCCCGGAAGTTGCTGATTTTATCGAGAATTCTGGATGCTTGCATCTGGATAAACCTGTTTCTCCTGAAGAGCTTGTCAATATGATGCGATCACTTATCCAAAAAACAGGGATCTAGTTTTACATGGGTGCGAATGGTTACAAAATTATTGTCTGTGATGATGAACCACATTTACGTGAAATGGTTGCCGAATATTTAAGTGATCGTGGCTATGAAACAGTTGAAGCCGCCGATGCAAAAATGATGCATAAATTTACTGAAAAGCATTCTCCTGATTTGGTAATCCTAGACATTAATATGCCCGGTGAAGATGGTTTGACTGCCCTTCGTAACTTACGAAATAACTCTGACGTGCCGGTTATTATGTTGACGGCAGCATCTGAAGTCGTTGACCGTATTGTCGGACTGGAAATGGGGGCTGATGATTATCTGGCCAAACCTGTGGATTTGAGAGAGCTGGAAGCAAGAATAAAAGCAACTTTACGAAGAATCCCGAGCGCTTTGTCAGATCAAAAATCTACTAAGACCAAAGGATCAATTCAGTTTGGCGTGTGCAGACTTGATTTAGATAGCGCACAGCTTTTTGATGCTGATAATAATGAAATTGCCATGACAGCGATGGAATTTAGTCTTTTACGTGTTTTTTCTGAAAATAGGGGGCGTGTTTTAAACCGGGATCAATTACTTGAACAAGCTCATGATAGAGGGTGGGAGCCCTTTGACAGATCGATAGATCTTCGTATTTCCCGGCTTCGGCGTAAAATTGAAGTTAATCCGACAAAACCAGAAATCATACGTACCGTTCGCGGAATAGGTTATGTCTTTGGGTAATTGGGTATAAAGAATAAATCAGAACTAATTCTTAGGTATCGTGATCTCTATGTTTCGGGGGTGTTTTCCATCGCAGGGAATTGTTGCTAGCGTGATGTTCTTATCATTCATTCCTGTTAATACGCTGCCACAGTCACCGGGAGAAGTTGACCAAACTTCTTGGCTGGTTTGTGTCTCGATATCTAGGTAATAGGCTTTGCCTGTTCCATTATAGCCTTCTGTTGCAACGTAAAGTGATTTTCTGTCATTTCCCCACATAAAACTGGTGATAGAAAAAGCCCAGTCACCGCCTTGCCATGTCCTTTGGGTGAGGCTATAGGGGCCGATTATGGGGGCATCAAATTTCAATTTTACAATTGAAATATTAATTCCCAAAGCATCATCGCAATAAACATCGACGGAAAATTCCCCGATAGGTTGGTTGTACCTGTCGGCTTCACATACTTGGCTTAGATCTTTCAGGGCAGGTTTTTGCGCGTTGGCATGTCCTTTGATGGAGTGAAAACCAACTGAACTTACAAGTAACCCGATAAATATGAGGCTTTTAAGCATAGGAAGCCTTTACTTTCATATCTATGAAAAGTTTACAGATTAATGGGTGCTTCGTGAAGGTTTATCAAGTTCGCTGCAAGATAGAGTTGTGTATTATTATCAAGTAACTGTCTGTGATTTCTAAATGAGGAAGGTGTGTCCTTATGAGAGGAGGCGGTGGAAATAATATCATCAAATAGGTCGGAAAAGACTATAGTATTACCTGTGTGTAATTGTGCTTTTCGGGGGCGATCCTGAAGGTGAGTAATAGGCATTTTCTGATGTCCTGTTTAATCGTTGTTCCAATTCGTTGATAGAAGTTGGTCGTAGGGACGGTCAGCCAGGTTCAAATTTAATTCTTTATGCTCTGGGTTTAAGGCGGGTCATATCACAGAGCCATCCTTCTGTTTGATACAATCGATACTTTTCCTGAAATAATGCAGATACCAAAATCGTTTAAATTATTTTCCATCGATCAACGGGGTAGAATTTCTGTGCATCATGGTGTCTGTATTGAGAACAACGAGATAGCTTAAATGGGACTATCTGAAATAAAAATTATTTATTTTGAACCTTTCCCGTTCTTATCGCGTCAGACCCTGTAACGACGACATCGGGTTACTCGAAACAGTGAGTGACAAA
>NZ_CAKZMP010000160.1 GCF_937128705.1 uncultured Kiloniella sp.
GACGAGATTTAATGTGTTCGACTGCATGTGTGAAGTCTTTTAGAAAATGAGCTACTTTTTGCTGATTTGACGGCTTCGTCATTTCTTGCGTTATTTCGTGGGGCGAAAGCTGCATGAATTCAAACTCTTGAAAAAGATCCGACCGGAAACCATCACTTACCGTGGACAAGACCAACCGCAATTGTTTGAGCATATCGTCACCACGATGGGATGCATGCATTAACGCAATTGGCTTTCCAATGATTTCATCCCGCGAAACAAGCCAGTCGATTGCATTTTTGAGACCACCGGGAATAGCCCTGACGTATTCAGGGCTTGATATTATCAGACCATCATTTTTTCTAATTAGATTACAGAAGGCCTGAACGGGAAAAGGCAAGGGAGCATTCTCGGCATCTGGTGAGAAGACTGGTAATTCAGAGACACCAGAAAATACAGATACTTCGTGGTCTGGACTTGCAATTTCCGATACAGCTTTAAGCAAGGCGGTGTTGCTTGAAGCTTTACGACCGCTGCCAGAGATAGCGAGGATTTTCATGCGTTGTGTATAGCTTAAATCGATTTAGTGCTCAATCTCTATAAAGCCAGAATTGTTGTCGAAAACAGATAAAGTTCCCGTATTTTAACTTATGGTTCAAAATACTGACGAGAGATCAGGGGGCATTAAACATCCAAGCATCCATAGAGATAGATCCGTAACTAAAACTGTTGTGAAGTCTGTGGGCTACAGTATTTTCGCCACCTGATCCTGCTGCTATTAAAAGGGGTAGAAAGTGTTCTGGTGTTGGGTGGGCAACACGACCATTAGAGGTCGCAGTCATGTAGTTACAAAGCGCGGTCCATTCCGAATTATGCAGAGTATTCTGTACCCAATCTGAAAATTCGACAGCCCAATCGGGAGGTGGTGTGTGTTCGGGGGCTAAAGCTCTGAGATTGTGGGTGATGGCCCCTGAACCAATTATGAGAATATTATGGTTACGTATAGTTGATAGATCCAATCCTAATTGGTAGAGATCGTTTGTTGAAAGTCTGCGGTCCAGTGAGAGTTGCACAACTGGAATATCTGCTTCTGGAAAAGCCAGTAATAGAGGAATCCAAGCCCCATGATCCAATCCTCGTTGTTTATTTTCGTTGGGTTCATAGCCCGCGTTTTTTAAATGCTCACGAAGTAATTTAATTAATGCTGGGCTCGATTTCGCGGGATATTTTAGGTGGTACAACTCTGACGAAAAGCCTGCGAAATCATGTATCGTCTCAAGCGTTTCACCCGTCGTGATATGCAAGCCCTTGGTTTCCCAGTGTGCAGAGATAATCAGGATGGCATCTGGCCTTTTGAGGTGACTGGCAAGCCCCTTTAAAAAAGTGGTTGCGGGATGCGTACTCAGCGGAAGGTCGGGTGCGCCGTGTGGCAAAAAGAGACTAGGCTGTGAAGAGTGGATACTCATTCTACGCAACCAACTTTTGAGATGTGAAACCTGGTAACTCTGGTCCTTGCGGGATGATGCCCGATGGATTGAGTGCCTTGACAGAGTAATACCCGGCTTTGATGTGATCAAAGAATACGGTGTTGTTAATTTCAGGAATATCAAAGAGCCGCTTGGTATAGGCAGAAAGCTTTGGGTAGTCTGCTATGCGTTTCAGGTTGCATTTGAAGATGTTGACATAGGCAGCATCAAATCGAATTAGGGTTACAAATAATCTGATATCCACTTCGGTTAGAACATTGCCCAGAATGTAGTTTCTGTTGTCAGTCAATTTTTCTTCCAATGTATCCAGTGTTTTAAACACATTGGTTACAGCTTCATCATAAGCCAACTGACTGGTTGCAAAGCCTGCTTTGTAAACGCCGTTGTTGAAATTATTATAGAGTTGTTCAGAACATGTTTCTATCTCGGTAAGCAGGTGAGGTGGCCGCAAGTTGACAGCTTCATTCCCAAAGGCATCAAACCCGCTATTGAGAATACGAATAATGTCGCTTGATTCGTTATTAACGATCGTCTGACGTTTTTTATCCCAAAGTACAGGAACAGTTGCACGTCCGTTTATCTTTGGATCGGCGTGGCTGTAAATTTCATGCATATAGTCCGCGCCGATATGGGGCTCCTGAACCGTGCTGCCGGGAAAATCATCAAATTTCCAGCCCTTGTTTGTCAGGACAGGTGATACGACAGAAATGCTTATGACATCTTTTAGTTTTTTGAGAGCGCGTACGATTAAAGTTCGACAAGCCCAAGGACAGATGTATGCCACATAAAGGTGATATCGGTTTGCTTCTGCTCTGTAGGCTGTTTGCCCCTCTGGGCCTTGGCTGCCGTCGATAGTGATCCAATCGCGAAAGGTTGAAGTTTGTCGAATAAAGCGCCCCTGAGCGTCTTTATCTTGTACAGGTTGCCATTCTGCATCCCACTTGCCATTTACCAACATGAATTTTTCTTTTTTGTGTTCAGTCTGAGAAGGTTTTCTTCGGGATGAGACAGAGAAAAGCGGCTATTTGAAAAGCTAAGGGCATAAGCGCCGTTACCTATAAGAAACTGGACAATGAGAGTGACAGCCCAAAACGCCGGGAATTCCCAACCACCATTACTGTTGGAAAAAAGCCAACCATTTCCTCCGTGGACAAAGATGATGGCCCCCAACACTATCGGAAGAAGAACAATGCTGATAATTCGAGTGTGATAACCCAAAATTAAAGCAATACCGCCGATAACTTCTGCTAAAATAGTGAGGTATGCGAAAAGGCCTGGCAGGCCTAATGATTCAAAAAATCCGACTGTACCAGCGGGTGTGAAGACAAAAACTTTAAGGCTGGCGTGTGCAAGGAATAATACGCCGAGTGATAGACGTAAAATTAGGGCTGCATAAGACGGATGGAGTGTTGGAGCTAGTTTTCGTGTTGTCATATTGAACATCCAAATTTCTATCTGAGATTCTGATTAATAAATGATGGAATAAACGTAAGGTGTCTTTTGTTGGGAATAAACATGCCTGTTGACGAATAATTGTCGTCATGGTAGCGACAATTATGGATTTGATTGATGGTATGAGAACGTTTACCCAGGTTGTCGCTGCCGGGTCTTTCACCGGAGGGGCGGAACGCTTGGGAGTGTCAAAGAAGCTGGTGAGCAAATACATCGGCCAACTGGAAGATCGTCTGGGCAGTCGGCTGTTACACCGAACAACACGTAGCCTTAGTTTGACAGAGGTGGGAATACTCTATCATGCAGGTTGCTTACAGTTACTTGACGATCTGGAAGAGTTGGAACTTACGGTTCAAAATCAAGTGGCTTCACCTCGAGGTAAGTTGTTGATTTCAGCACCGAGTACTTCTGGCGAAATCTATGTTGTCCCGCAAGTAAGCAAATTTCTCGAGCTTTATCCGCAGGTCTCGGTCG
>NZ_CAKZMP010000161.1 GCF_937128705.1 uncultured Kiloniella sp.
ATATCTTTTACATGTAAAACCCATTTATACATATCAGCTTCAATGCCAGGTATGATCATATCGATATTATATTTATCGATCGTATCCAATAACCAATTCAAGTAAGACGGATCACTTGTAGCAGGGGCTTCTATAAAGATATCGCAAAAACCTGGGGCCACAGAATCACAATAGATCGATGTTCCAATTAGTTTATATGTACTCTCAGCTTGTTGTAACGATCGTAAAATTCCATAGCCGACAATACCACTGGCACCAGATACAAGTATCGTTCTCATATCAGTCCTTCCATAAGACAAATATTAGTCAAGATGCAGTAAATTGTAGTTATAAACATGAGAGAACTTTTTAAATTGTACTATCCTCAATTTGGATCGATAGAAATTTCGGCCAAAAGCCCACAAGAAAGCTCTGGATAATCAATGCCGAGAGTACACAGTCCAGTTATTATTTTTTCATCTAAGTTGAGAGATAACATTTGGCTCGTAGTTAAAGGCTTCAAATAAATTCCTTCCATTGTATCAACCTGAAAACCCGCATCCTTAACTTCAGCCGTAAGAGTTTCTACCGTATAATATCTCTGATGCCCTGATATATGATCAAACTCGGATAATGTTGTGACATCATCTAATAAACCCGCGAGAACACCAAGTCTTCGGTTCATAACAGCCGCATTCGGAACTGCAATAAACAACTTCCCTCCCGGTGCCAAATATTGTTTATAGCGGGTTATAATTTGATTTGGATCATTAACGTGTTCAAGGATAAACCCCATGACAATTACATCAAATTTTTCGTCGGTATCAAATTCTTCAAAATAGGTTTCGATTATTTCAGCAGAGCACTCAGGGTACTTCTGATGAAAATTATCAATAACGGCAGATGATCCATCAAGGACAAGATAGCGGTCAAAATTTTCAGAAAAAATATTTGCGGTATGTCCATGCCCTAAACCCAATTCCAAAAGGCTCTTAGCATCGGTACATTGGGCCATAATTCGTTCAGGATACCACTTCAAAATTATTCCGTTATCAAAATCATATAGATTTCCTCCGTTATAAATTTCGATGTGAGTATCTAATTTGTTGGACATTATCTATAATCCCTATTCACATATTTTCTAGTAACTATTGAGCCATGATAGTTTAAATTAACTTATACTCTCTTAGCATAGCTTCTTTAATCAATTCCGTTGAATTAAACATCAAGACATCCACAATCGACAATCCAGCAACAAAAGAAGATTCAAATTGAGGATATGCATTTAATTCTGGCACTATGAATTTCAGAGTAATTCCTCTCTCACTAAAATCTTCTTTTGAATAAAGCTTTTGCCCGCCAATTGCATTAATATAGGTCTCCGCACCGACAGCATCACAGAAAGTAAAAATTTTCTTTTGTTTTTTCAATGTATGATCGACGTCAATACTTGAAGATTTTCTAATCTGAGTACTGATATCAAGTACTAAGCATATTTTTTGTATGGAGTGATAAATAAATTGAAATAAATTTCTTTCTTGATAATTAATAATATCTTCGATCAAAGGAAAAATTTGATCAAGATAAGGAGCTTTGGAATAGGCTTCTTTTATTTGATTCAAAAATTTTTGCCTATTAAAGCTATCCGCAACACTACGATCTCTTATATCAAGATAATCTGATTCCTTTTTTACAGGTAAAGAGAAAGTAAAGTCTTTCCCATTTCGAAGTAAACGATTTCTATTAATCCAACCTTTCTTTGTATATTGAATATTATCGTACAAAATAAAAAGATCGGTAGAATCTATTAATTGAAAGTACCCGATATAAGGAAGAAAATAGGGTTGCATGATCGCAATTTTCATCCCAAAGGTTCTCCTATCTCTCAATACCATCTAGCGTGATATGATCAACTTTGTCACCGTCACAATATCGTTTCCACATCACGTCCATAGCCCGTTCAAGAGAAGCACATACTTTCGCCCCGCCCCCAGCAACCTCTGTTAAGAAAAAACTTCGTAATTTCAAACGATCCTCCTCTAATACCTCCATATTATTTGCCGCCCAAACTGCACGTTCAATATATTTTTCGACAGAAGAAACAATCATTTCCTCTTGCCCAAAAAACTTAAGTAAAGAAGCACCAATGTTCTCGTGAAATGCGCGCCCCTTCGTTAAGGAAACAAAGCTTCGCCCCATATAAAAAAGATCTAACGATGTCGACGCGCCATTATATGGAAAAGGATCTAACCCGAGATCAAACTCATTTATTTCTTCAAGGTAAAGCAAGAAATCAGAACGAGTTCTCAAAATCAGCCGTCCCCTTTCCACCCCCAAATCATCAAGACATTCATAAAAATCGTTTGTGAAATCATCTTCATCCAGACGGTTGACTTTCAGCATTAGTTTAGAGTTGGGGACCTGTTGTAAAATTTGCCCCCATGCTCTCATACACTCAGAAGTAACTTTTCCAGCTCGGTTAAAATTGGCAAACGTAATAAAACCATTTTCCTTGTATGGTAATTCTTTGGACTCTATTTTCTCTGCTCCGGGACGAACACGATAGCTTGTACAGCCCGCAATATGAGCAAGTTTTTCAGAGAAGAGATCTTCATGCTCTAATGGAACGGAAAAAGGTTGAGTAATATAATAATCCATACTATCCAGCCCAGTTGTTGCTGGATACCCGATATAACTAGTTTGAATTGGAGCAGGTTTATAACTCAACGCCCTCAAACGATTACCGGCTGTATGTCCAGACAAATCAACAAGGATATGAATTTGATCATCAACAATCTGCTCACACAGTTCTTCATCCGACAAACCTGAAACATCTCTTCTTTGATCGCAAACCTTATCTATTTCGACATTAATGCTCTTAGAGAAATCGTCTTCCCGAGGCTTCTGTGAATAAAGGAAAATTTCATACTTGTCTCTGTCATGTTGTTGCGCAACCGGCAACCAATAGTAAACCGCTACGTGGTCACCAAAATCCCCCGAGATATAACCGATACGAAGCTTTTTCACCTCATCAGGATTAAACTTATATTCTTTAACTCTCTGATCAATAGGTATGGCATGCTTATCTTGCCACACGCGTGCTTCTCGAAAATGATCTTCAGGGCTACTTTTTTCTTCATGCAAGATCGTGAATAGCAGGTTGCTATGAAAATCCTCTCTACTTGGAGTGAGTTCGATTGCGATGCCATAGCATTCTTTTGCTTTTCCAACATCCCCCTGAAAACTATAGCCAAATCCTAAATTATTAAAAGCTAAGTAATACTCAGAGTTAAGCCGTAAACACTCGAAATAATACTCTCTAGCTTGATCAATTTCGCCAATTCCCTGAAATGAATTTCCACAGTTATAGAACACCTCTGGATCATTCGGGTCTTTTTCAATTGCCTTTTTTAAAATATCTATCGCTAAACTATGAATATTCAAACGTCCGAGACAAGTACCATACATCTTTAGTACAGGGAGATAATCCGGGTTTAATTCATGCCCTTTGGCTGCAAATTTCAATGCCGAGTCTAGTTTGAAATTATTATAAGATACCAAAGACAACAAATAATAATCTTTTTCAGGTTCATAAGATTTATCTATATCTTTTCCAAGAAATGCTACTGCTTCGCTCTCACGATTAAGACTAATTAAACAACTGGCTACACCAGTCCTAACATTACTATCAAAAGGGTAGTCAGGCAATAAGCTCTGATAATACTCAAGTCCATCGGAATAATGCCCCAGTTTTGTACAACACTTTCCTGCACTAATGACCAGCTCTTTACTTTTAGGTTTTAATATCAACGCTGTGGCATAAGCCCCCAAAGCACTCTCATACTCTCCGAGGTTAAAAATAGAATTGCCTAATTGTTCATGCCCTTCAAAAAAATCTTGCTTGAGTTTCACACAAGCAGAAAAGCATTCAACAGCTAGAACATCCAATTTATGTTGTTGAAAAAAAACACCAAAATTATGATAATCTGTATATCTTACAGAAGATAATTTGAATAATTTATCAAATTCTGATCGAAATAACGTTTCATCGCCTTGTAGAAGAGCATCAACAGATTTGGCAAATAAAAAAACTGGATGTTTATGTTTTTTCTTTAAATTTTTGGTCGCAATTTCTGATGCGTTATCAAATTGCTTATTCATCAGATACTGCAAAGCTTCCTCTGCAGCTTTCTCAACCTTGTAGTTGAACTTCTTGCCCTGCTTCACCTGATCCCCACACTTTAAATTTTGACAAATACAGCATAAAAAAAAACTAGCTTAAGATTTTACATCACACTTGTATAGTGGGCATACCAATATATCTCCTTAAGACAAATGTCTCATTAGGAGATTATAAGAGCAACTTTCTAACTTCTTATATTTACACGTTTAACGACGCACTTGATGGAGGAATATTTTTATCATTTGAAGTTGAAACATCATTAAGGCTTCCCCCAACACCTTTCGCAGCTTGATTGCCTTCTCCGACTTGTTCGGCAACAGTCGCCCATGTTTCTTTCATATTCTTTAAACTGATTAGAACATCTTCAAAAATAGGCTCTGGGTTTCGTGAATTCGCCTGCATCATTCTCATAAACAAGCTATCATAAAACTCATGAAGCATAGGGGAAACATCCCCCCCATTTTCAAAATCTAGCTGCCCCTGTAATCCTAGTATAATTTTGGACGCCTTATCAATCGCTATAAATCTTGCTTCATAGTCTTGAGAATCATGTGCCCGTTTGGCCTCATTGATCAAACGAATGGCACCCTCGTATAACATAACAATTGCTTTTAGCGGTCCTACATTTTTTGACGCTTGAGAGTATGCATTTGCACCATAGGGATTAGGATACATCGATCACCCCTTTTTAGTTTTTACTAGCGTTTGCTTGCGCTTCAAGTTGTTTTCTCATCGCATCGGCTTGTGCCAATACTTGCTCTAATCGGGAGTATTTTTCTATTAAGAAATTACGTGTTAATTCTAACCGCGCATCAAGAGCAACAATTTTTTCATTCAATTCTTTATTTGAATCAGCAAGTTCAAGCATCCGCGTAGAAAGCTGCCCGGATCCCGGTTTTACAAAGTCATCAATGGAATGGAAGAAATTTTCGGCAATACCATAAGATGTTTTAACCTCAATAGTTTGAGAGCCGCTTCCAGGTGTACCAACAAAAACCATGGTCATTCCCTCGAAAGCAGTACCAACCTTCCCTTTCAGGGTATTACCAGTAATATCAAAGACATTACCATATCCCGTCACAGATGCGCCGGTAATATTCCCACTGCCATCGACCCCATCAATGACAAGAGAGAAATCATCAATATTAATTCCTTTGGTACGAGAAATAACAGCAAGTCGAGAGTCGTCCGGCTCAAAGGTAAATTCAAAGACGCTTCGCACACCATCAAGATTCGTGACCAAAGCATCGTCCAATTTGGTACTATCGACAATCAGCTTATTGTCGCCATTAAGCTCAATTCCCATTAATGCTAACGTATTGATCTGACTACTATCCACACCTTCAGCACCTGTGCTCACAATTCCACTCAGAGCACGATCAACTCGCCTAAGAATATCATCACCGTACAAAGGCGGCTTTCCACCAGAAGATGAACTTGGATCATAATCACGTTGCTGTTTAACAAGGTCTCTTAAAGTATTATAAGTTTCTACAAAATCGTTAATAGCAGTTTTAATACCACCTAAATTGTTATTTATTTCAACTTTTATATTATTACCAACCTCAGCTTTATAAAGCTGAATTGTCACGCCTTCAATCACGTCAGTAATATTATTGGTATCACGCTCAATTACAGTGGCGATACCATCAACTTTTATTTGTGCTTTATCCCCGGCTTGTAATTCAGTTAAAACAGCCCCGTCACCATAAGTACTTAAAAAATTACCCGCCCCTGAAAGAGTAATGGCTTTACCTGTTTCCTCCGCGGTCATAACCAAGCGAAAGTCATTATCACCAACCTTGATTACCGATGCCCTAACACCAGTGTCATTTGTAACTCCATTTATTGCGCCAGCAATATCATTCAAGGACATATCAGACGTTATAGAAATATCTTTTGTTGCTCCACCAGATACCCCTAGCGTGATGGTGTCGGTAACGCCCTGAGCTGCAGTAGCATCAACAACGGTACCTGATGAAATTTTATTGGCGGTAGCGATTTGCAATACTTCTATCTCATACACACCAGAAGCAGCGGAATTTGTTGATGAAACGCCAAGAATGTCTGTCGCGGGCGTTGAGGTAGAAGAAGTTAAAAACCCGGATTTGGCTTCAAATATATTGCTATCCCGCCCACTTAACCCAGGGGGGTTACGCAACCCATTTAATGAATCTCTTAAGGAAGTTAAAAGCGTATTAAGCTCGCTATAAGCTTCTGTTTGAACTTCATTGTCGCTAATCGTGCTTTCCATCCTAACAGCAGGAAGCCGCTTAGCCAATAATGTTGCTTCTACAATCGCGTTGGTATCAAACCCAGAATACTGACCGGTAATTCTCGGGGAGCCATTAACGTATGTTAGAGTTCCAGCGTCCATGTCCTACTCCATATCAAAAACATAGTTTTATGAATGCAAGATGCATTCCAGTTATGCTTCTGTATCCAGATTAACATTTGTTGAGAACGGCAAACTTGATTGCTTCGGATAATTACCCAACATTGTCTTACTTGGGAATTCAGAAATCACAGCATTGTTATTTTCATCTATTAGGCGAACAACCAAACGACCAGACTCACTATCCCGGTAAGTAACAATATTTGACGATGGCTGTGACGGAGCGGCAGCTGTATTATCAACAGATCGACGCTCAACTGAAGCATTTGGCGACTGGGCTGCTTTTGCTTCAATATTCTGCGGAACACTTACAACAGCTTGAGCAGTATTTGCGCTAACAGAACTTAACTTTGAAACACTAGAGCTCGCAGCAGAAATCTTTGGAACAAGCTGAGCAGGTTGCCCTGAAATAGTTACATCAGACATCAGACCTCCTCCTCTTTCCTAAATACAAAAAACGATAATTTTCAAAATAGCCGTAGGCACCGAAATACCCACGGCTTTCGACCATTATAAGAGCTTACTGAAGAACTCTCAATAGGGATTGTGGTATCTGATTGGCCTGCGACAAGGCAGAAACTGCCGCCTGAGTCAGAACGTTTGCAGTCACCAACTTAC
>NZ_CAKZMP010000162.1 GCF_937128705.1 uncultured Kiloniella sp.
TCAGCGTAATGCTTATCACCAAACGTCACGCGCAGGAACTGCTTAAAGCGCTCACTGATATCGTCCTCAAACCAGTCACCCTCAAAGTCGATCATAGGGATCACATTATCATCGTCCGGAATAAAGGTCGGTTCAGGAATACGAGCTAAGTAATCGGAGAGGGTTTCTCCTTGGTTAGCAAGAATCAGACCCGGTTCATCCAACGAGAAACGGCCAAACATACAACCGACAGCGTAGGACAAGAACTCTGCCATGGTATCGGCTTTCAAATGTGCTTCGCGTTCTTCTTCGGTACCTCTGATACCGTAACGGTACGCAGGGTTACAGGTCAACGTGATTTCTTCGATGGGGACTTCAGGTGTCAACTCATCTTGAAGGCCATAGGCATCGATGAAGATGCGGTTATTCTTTTCCTCAAGGTGTTGCATCTCGTCCGTCATGGACTCCCAGTGGGTGCGGAGCGTGGCATAGCTCATCGCCAGCGTTTTGCCGCGATGATCAGGCGAAAGAAGTGTGAGCGTGGTGAAATACCAAGATGTTTCTCTAAAATCCCAGTCAATTTTTGATATTTCGAATA
Source organism: uncultured Kiloniella sp. (assembly GCF_937128705.1). Taxonomy (GTDB): domain Bacteria; phylum Pseudomonadota; class Alphaproteobacteria; order Kiloniellales; family Kiloniellaceae; genus Kiloniella. The sequence goes on from NZ_CAKZMP010000162.1 coordinate 578, forward strand.
AGCGATACAGCAGCTGCGGATTAAATTGATCAATTTTAGATAAATCCCACGGCAAGGATGCAATGTTTTCAACTTGAAAACTCATTGTCGGATTGGTTACCGATAAGAGAAACGATCCCACTTTTGAACACAGTAGAGCAACCAGCCTTTTTTCATCGCCAGCAGTTTTTGGAAAGGCTCCAGAACCATGTACATCCCATAGAAACCCTTCTGGATAATAGCGGGCAGCAGGTTCTCCAGAATTTAAGTAGCTCCAAGATGCATAGGCCCGAAAATATAGGTGACTATTTGTAGATCTGCTTCTGGTGAAACTTTTTCCTTGATCTCGCCAGTCGATAACCAAATCATGATTCCCGTACCATTTTCTAGCCTCACCTCCTTTATTATACGGGACCCAATGATTTCTTTTGTTTGTGTATTCACTGAAATTACGAGATAGAATTTCGAACCAATATCTTAGAACTCTATCGTTATCTCCTGTAATCATTCCTTGGATAAGTTCAAAGTCATGCTCAACAGTTTTGTTCCACCCATAGCTTGATATTGCACTTCCGTCAACCCAATAAGAAATTGGACTCCCCGGAATCTTCCCAAAATCCTCGGCGGATGCGCGGTAGATACGACTATCTGGTGCTTTTAAATTACGTTCATTACTGGGCGGAAAGTCTACTGGTCGGTTATCCTCACCGATATTTTCATATTCAACATAACAATACCCCCCGTACTTGGAGGAACTACCGCCCTTCTGCCAGACAGTAGCGCTCGTTCCGAATGCGATCCCCATAACCATGTTTGCCATATGGGCCATGCAGTCGATTGAAGCTTGAGCTTTGAGGTTAACTCGTAATTTTTCATAGGACGACAAAAACATCCAAGATTGCATGGTGACCATTGCACTGTAACCGAGCTTTGGAATCAGACGCATGCCTCGTTCAATGAACATTGCAAAGAGGTCACTTTTACTGTCTGGGTATGTCTTCTTAGCAAAAACACTTAAATTACCATTCATCCCTTTGCCACCCATATAAGGTGGGTTAGCCACAACGACATGGTATTTCGTTGAAAGATAATCAGCCATTCTTAGCACTTTAACTACACGTTCATGCACTTCGGTAAGCCACATATCGGCAGCGAGATCTTTTGTCTCGGTCAATCGCAGTGTTTCAGCGGGAACTTTGAGTTTTGGAACAATCAGAGAGCCAAAGTTTTTGGCCTGCTCAAATTGAGTCAGTGTTTCGCGCAGATCTGCTGAGTAAAGATCTTTACCCACGATAGACATCACATCATCCATCTCTGAGTCGGTGAAGCTGACATCTTCGAGTACGCAGACATTAGGCTTGGCGTCCATGCGGAAGAAACGGCGGCGGCCGAGTTTTGCTGCGGCTTTCATTTCAAGTGCAAACGAAGCTAGAGCCCCTGCACGTTCATCAATCTCAATGCCGTACAGGTTGTTGCTGAGGATCAGTCCTGGAATGTCATTCGGGTCATAGCCCTCTTCTTCATAGATGGCATACAGCAGATCAAACGCGTAAGTAAGCATGTGACCTGACCCCGCCGCAGGGTCCGCAACTCGGAGTTCTTCAGGGCTGCTTATCTTAAGGAAGTCAGTCTCTGGTTCTTCCGGAGCAATGTAATATTCCATTTGCTCAGTAAGCTTGGAGTTTGGACGGTTTAGCATCCATAGCCGCCCTAAGGAGTTCTCAACTAAATAGCGCACGATCCAGTGCGGTGTGAATAGCTGAGTTGCAGCCGGAATATTCTCTGCGGTGATTTTCTGGTTTTTCTTAAGTGCAGCAAACACTTGATCTTTCTTTTCGGAGATGTAGAACTGATACAGCCAACCTATGATCTCAACGTCCTCACAGGATTCTGGCGTCATGACCGCACGCATCTTGGTCAAAATCGAATTGTCTGAGAGCAGATCATCCGGCATCAGAAGTTCGGTAAAATCCTGTATGCGTTCAAACAGGTAAGGCATTCTTTTATACAAGGCATTGCAAGAGCCAACTACCAACAGGCGATAAGCTTCGCTTTGAGCATCCGGACTTGGAATCGAACCGTTTAGCAAACCACAAACCTTGTCCGCTGCTTGTGGGCTTATTTGGTCTTCATCAATGATGCCTGATTTCGCTTCAGCGAGAATTTCAGGTTGTACCTGCCCTTCTGTTGGCGACACAACGCCAACGCGGTTGTATCCATTGACATCCATAAAGCGCAAGGCACAAAAACGGTTAAA
>NZ_CAKZMP010000163.1 GCF_937128705.1 uncultured Kiloniella sp.
TGCCAGAAGATGCCTGGCTCCAAATCATGCTTGATCAGGCATTGGACGAGAGTGCTGCTGTGTTGTGGCGCGATTACTACACGCAGGTGAATCTGGGAAATATCTCAAGCGATCCAAAGGCAACTCCGATTGCCGGGGAAAGCAAGCTTTCGGATGCTCTATTTCAGGTTTGGAAAGTGATGCGTCAAAAAGAACGCGCGGCAATCGACCCGGATAAGAAGGTATATGAAGGCTTGGTGTAAGAAGCGCACATAAACCAGGTACAGAGTTGGATTTTATGCGCGGATAAACTCTGTACGCCAGTTGGCGTTACCTGCTGCTGGAGGGTGCATGAGAAGCGGGCATGCATTTCCCAAGTCGATGTCATACCCGATATTTGCGGCCTCGGAGATCGGCCAATAAACAGCGCGGTGTGCCACGATGAGGGGCAAATTACTGCTGTTCAGAATATCATTTACTGCGTTGAGCACTCGATCCGAAAAACTGTGATAGTCTTCTGCACCTTTGGGTGTTACTCCCTTTCGCCAATTGGCATCGACTCTTGGATCTGTTTTAAGCTGGCCTTCTAAAGAACCATAATGACATTCCTGTAGCGCCAATGATTCAAGCAAAGACACTTTGTGGACTTCATTAATGATTTCGGCGGTCTTTTTTGCCCTGCTCAACGTGCTGGTATAGATCGCTGTAATATCTTCGTTCTTTAGAAGGGCCTGTGCCTGATATGCCTGTTGAATGCCTTCGTCGTTAAGCGGGATATCGCGCTGCCCCTGATAACGCTTTTCTTTGTTCCAGTCCGTTAGGCCGTGTCTTAGAAAATAGAAGGGTTTTTCAATGAGCATTTGGGGCGTTTATCAGCTTTGGTCAAAGTATCTGTCAGGAAAAATTTACTAAGCCTGACTCTTGATGCGGTGTCAAAACATCTATCTTCAGACTGCTCATATCAATCAGAGGGATAAGGTCTTGCAAAGACTGTTTGTTCGCCATCAGGTCGTTTGATTGATGGGCATCTTCTTTGGTGTCCCAATAGTAAATATCCATCCATAGGCCCTCATCGTCCTTTGAGAGAGACTGATACCTGAATCCGGGTAGTTTTTCGAGGTCGGGAACCATTGCCTGAACGGCATCAATCATCTGTTGGTCGGTTACGTTTGGTGCCGCTTTCCAGCTCACAATCTCAACAACATACATCGTCTTGTCCTTTGGGTTCGTATAAATGACGAGGCATCATATTGCCTAAATAAGCGAGAACAATTAACATAATTGATAAGTGTTTATTCTCATTTTGGAACGAATATGGATTCATTTCAGCGCGCTTTGATTTTTAAAACGGTTGTGGAAAATCATACGATGGCCGCGGCGGCACGTATAATGAACGTCAGTCCATCGGTTATCAGTAAACGGATATCGGAATTAGAAGCTGCCATGGGGGTGCAGCTATTAAGGCGAACCACTCGCCGTATTACCTTGACCGAAGCAGGAAGTAATTTTTATCACCGAATGGTTTCTTTGCATAGTCAGTGGCAGACTCTGTTAGATGAAACGCAGGATCTGGGGCAAAATCCGCGTGGTCGTCTTACGCTCGCGGCACCTTCGCCCTTGTTGAATAGGGTCTTGTTGCCGGTTCTGGGATCTTTTTTGAAAAGAAACCCTGACATTGATATTGAATTGAAATCTGCGGCCTATGAGACCCTGCCTTTGGCTGGGGTTGATCTTTCTCTGGCACGGCAAATTGATGATTTTGATTCCATGGCTTATGTGGGGCGGCGGCTTTGTCGCTATTATAATCAGCTTTTTGCCAGCCCGGGTTATCTGGCTGAGAGTAAACCCTTGTGTGAAAGTAATGATCTGAAATCACACAGATGTTTGCTGTATGGTGAAAATACAAAGGCGACCACTTGGCACTTTGAGTGCGGGGATCAGGTTGATATTACAGTTGATATTTTTGGACGGCTTTCCAGTAACAATACCGAAGCTTTGATTGCGGCGGCTTGTCAGGGGCAGGGCATTGTCTATATCCCAGCATTGATTATTCAAGACGAGATTGAAAGAGGTGATCTGGTTCCGGTTCTGCCAGATTTAAAAAGCAAAACCTTTGAAATGTGGTTCTATTATCAAAAGCTTGATTTTGTGCCGTTGAAGCTGCGTGTGTTGCTTGATTTCTTGAAGGAACAATGGAAAGAACCAGCTTGATTGAGGCGGTGAAAAACAAAAAAGGCAGCTCCTGAAAAGCTGCCTTTCTGATAAAACGAAGAATAGTTTATTTATTCATTCTGTTTTCAATAAGATCATCAACGACAGACGGGTCAGCCAGCGTGGAAGTATCCCCCAAGCTGTCATAGTCATTTTCCGCAATTTTACGCAGAATACGGCGCATGATTTTACCTGAACGTGTTTTTGGCAATCCGGGTGCCCATTGCAGCATATCCGGTGTTGCAATCGGGCCGATTTCTTTCCTTACCCAAACGACAAGTTCTTTGCGAAGTTCATCGCTTGGTTCTTCACCTGCATTCAACGTGACGTAAGCGTAGATGCCTTGTCCTTTAATGTCGTGTGGATAGCCGACCACAGCAGATTCGGCGACCTTTGCATGAGCAACAAGCGCGGATTCGACTTCTGCAGTTCCCATACGGTGACCAGAAACGTTGATGACATCATCAACACGTCCCGTAATCCAGTAATAACCATCTTCATCACGGCGGCAACCATCGCCTGTGAAATAAAGGCCATCGTAAGTTGAGAAGTAGGTCTGTATAAACCGCTCGTGATCACCATAAAGCGTCCGCATCTGCCCGGGCCATGAGTCAGAAATACAAAGATTTCCCTCGCCAGCCCCTTCGATTACTTTACCGTCATTATCGACGAGCAAAGGTTTTACGCCAAAAAATGGTCTTGTCGCAGAGCCAGGTTTAAGCGGTGTTGCACCCGGCAATGGGGTAATAAGAATTCCGCCTGTTTCGGTTTGCCACCATGTATCAACAATCTGACAGCGACCTTCACCAACAACCTGATGATACCACATCCACGCTTCAGGGTTGATTGGCTCACCCACTGTTCCAAGAAGACGAATGCTAGAACGAGATGTTCTTTTGACTGCTTCAAGACCTTCGCGCATCAAGGCGCGGATTGCGGTTGGGGCGGTGTAGAAAATGTTTACCTTGTGTTTGTCGCATACTTCCCAAAACCGGGATGCTGTCGGATAGTTTGGAACACCTTCAAAAACAAGTGTTGTTGCGCCATTGGTAAGCGGTCCGTAAACAATATAACTATGTCCCGTAATCCAGCCAACATCGGCAGTACACCAATAAACATCACCGTCATGGTAATCAAAGACGTACTTGTGTGTCATTGACGCATAGACGAGATAGCCACCTGTCGTATGGAGAACACCTTTTGGGTTGCCAGTAGAACCAGATGTGAAAAGAATGAAAAGCGGATCTTCGGCCTTCATTTCTTCGGCGGGGCATTCTTTGTCAGCTGCGGCGCAAGCTTCATCCCACCAAACGTCGCGTTTGTCATCCCAATTAATGTCGCCGCCAGTACGTTTGACAACAAAAACGGTATCCACATCGGGGCAGGATTCCAGCGCTTTATCTGTGTTGGCTTTGAGAGGCACTTTGCGTCCGCCACGAAGACCTTCGTCAGCCGTGATCACACAGTTGGATTCACAGCCTTGAATACGACCAGCTAGGGCATCTGGTGAGAAACCACCAAAAACAACGGAGTGAACCGCGCCAATACGGGCACAAGCCAACATGGCATAGGTGGCTTCGGGAATCATCGGCATGTAAATAGTGACGCGGTCACCTTTTTTCACGCCACGGGCCTTCATGGCATTGGCAAAGCGGCTTACGTTATCGTGAAGCTGCCCGTAAGTAATGTATTCATGTTCGCTGGGATCATCGCCTTCCCAGATAATTGCCGTGTCATCTTTTTTCGTCGGCAGGTGGCGATCAATCGCGTTGTAGCAGACGTTTGTTGTGCCGTCTTCGTACCAACGAATATGAACATCGCCGGGGCCATAATTTACGTCTTTGACTTTGGTAAAGGGCTTGAACCAGTGAATGCGTTTACCATGTTCAGCCCAAAATGCTTCGGGATCTTCGATGGATTGCTGGTACATTTCAAGGTAACGGGGTTCATCTACCCATGCTTTTTGGGCGAGGTCTTCCGGTACGGGAAAAACAGTGGCGTCCGACATCTTTCGGTCTCCCTATATTCTTATTTATTGTTGCGCTGCTTTATTTTTATCAGCGGTTTTTTGTTCGCAGGGATTATTTACGGAATTTCCTGATTTCTCAAGGGTAATTTGGAAATAATCGATAAGCTATTGTCATGTTAATGAAAATTATATTGCGATGCAGCATTCATTGCTGTTCACATTCGCTTTTCGTTGTGGGGTAAAGCTTAAACCTAAGTGATCGAAAAAATAATCATTTAAGAGAAATTACAGAAAAAATTTAGCGAGAAAGGACTTTAAAATGAGTTCTATGACCAACTTTCTGTGGTTTCTCCGCGACGAACAACGGTACGCGGTTTGTCGGGTTCTTCAAAAATATTGATGTCGTTACAGGGACGCCCAAAATAATAACCTTGTCCGAAATCAACGTTGCACTCGATCAACAGCTTAGTTGTTTCCTCATCCTCTACCATTTCGGCAACAGTTGCTGTTTTCAGCTTTCGACAAAGATCAGCAATGGCTTTGAGAATATGAGCAGAAGTTTCGTCTTCCAGAGCATCTCGAACATAGCTTCCATCGATTTTGAGAACATCGACCTGAAATTGGCGCAGATATTGAAGGGAAGCTTCGCCGACTCCAAAATCATCCAGACATACTTTGTGGCCGAGGTTACGAAGGGCTTGCATTGCTTCATTAGCAATAACCGGGTCTGGTATTCTGGTTGATTCGGTAATTTCAAATAACAAGGCTTCTGGTGTGTCTTTCAACGGGTCCAATAAAGGGGTGAGCTGTGTAATGAAATCAGCATCCCCTATCGAAGCTGCGGAAAGATTTATAGCAATTGATCGGTTAAACTGTTTGCTTGGGTTGTTCTGTATCCATTTGATTGCTTTTCGGCAAATGGCGAGGTCAAAGCCTTTGATGAGGTTTAAATCCTCGGCTGATCTTATAAATTCTTGTGGTGACCCTGTTTCGTCATTTATGCGGGCCAGAACTTCATAGTGGTGAATCGCTCGGGTCTTCAAATCTACAATAGGCTGGAAGACAATCATAAAGTCTTCGCCTTCGGTGACTCTGATGATGCGCTCGGCTGTTTTTTTGATGCGCGCAAGAATTTCAGGCAAGGAATGAGCAAGATCTTCCAAGCTGAAGCTTTCGCTTTGATCATGCGCGAATTGTTGAATCATAAAGCTTAAGGCCTGTGCGGCATTACCACCGGAAATACCGCTGTCTGCAAGAGCGATACTTGCCTGTTCGACTTTTAAGCCTACTCCTTTGGGGTCTGCGGCTTTTACTTGCTTTGAAATTTCAGCGGTTAATTTTTCGATGTCCAGATCAGGGTGACTAATCAGACCGTATTTACCATTCCCGAAAGAGGCAGCCGAATTGGCTTCTGATGAACTGGCTCTAAGATAGCTGTTGATTGTTTCAGACAGTTCCTGCCGTGTGTCTTTGTTAAGTTTTTTTGCAAACTCGTCGTAGTTCTCAAGTTCAATAAATGTGAGCTTATCTTCGGTATTGGCTTTTAGATGCTCTGCTGCCACTTTACCAAAACTTACCCTGTCATGGATAACTGTACCGCCTGCGTCACGGGCGCTTTTGGGGGATGTTGCGGCTACTGCGGCAGGTAATTTGCAAGATAAGAAATAGTGCTTTTCCAAATCTTCAACATAATAGCCTGTGAGTGAAAGTGGTTGGGCTTTTCCCAATTTGTTTTTAAAGTCAAGATTCATCGGGTTGGGCCTGACACCGCCAACCATGCCAGAAAGCAGGCCCTTTAGAACAGGTTCTTCATGGGGTAAAACAAGATCATCAATCGACATGCCGATCAGCTCTTTAACTGAGTGCCCGAAGATGGCTTGTGTTGCTCCGCTGATGAAGACGATTTCACGTTTTTCTGATAGCTCAAGCAAAAGATCTGCTCGACAAAAAGCAAAAGCGAGAAAACGATCGCGTTCCTGACGTAAGGAACTTATCAAACTTTCATTACCCATCTGGTCCCCAAATTTTGTTGGCTCTCTTATTTCTGAGAGCGCAAATAATTGCTTAGGGTAATGCGAAGAAGTTAAAGCAAGGTGAAAAGATTTATGCCATGATCTTTGTATTTATTGTAATTTATGCAGAAACCGTAGCTGGGCGAAGGTATTATAAAATCTAAGGCGAGAGATTAATTTGATTCAATTGGTGAATTCAATAACTGAGAGTATGATATTTATTATGAGCCCTGTTAAACGACATCTATTGATATTGCTCACTATTATAATCTTTTGCTTATTGATTATAGTCGTGTTTCCCGGATCTATTGAGGCTTTTGGTGCCAAGTTCTGGGATACAGCTTTGTGGATTGGTGGCTGTTTTTCTTAACTAAAATTCGTCTTTATTTATCGCCGTCCTCTGAGTGAGCTAATTCCTATGACAAGCGCTGACAAATCTATTTCGTCCTCTAGGCCTGTATGGGTCGTTCTACTGTCAGGGTGTCTCATCCTCTGTTTGGCTTTTGGGGTTCGGTCAAGCTATGGCCTTTTTGTAAAGCCGATCTCGGATGAACTGAATTGGGGACGAGAGGTCCTTGCTTTTTCGTTGGCGTTGCAAAATCTACTTTGGGGGGCGGCACAACCTTTTGCCGGAATGGTTGCTGACCGCTATGGTGCCGGACGCGTTTTGGTGTTGAGTGCGTTGATTTATGCCGGGGGTATTGTCCTTGGTGCGATGGACTATTCGCCAATTGCCTCGCATTTAGGCCCTGGTTTTTTTGTTGGCATCGGCTTGAGTGGTACTACCTTTGGGGTTGTCCTCGCCGTTATCGGACGCTCTGTTTCTGAAGAAAAGCGGTCGCTGGCACTAGGGATTGCGACAGCATCGGCATCCTTGGGACAGTTCCTTATTATCCCCTTTGGCAGTAGTTTGTTACAAAGTTTTGGTTGGCAAGATGCCTTGCTAATTTTGGCAGGGCTTTTGATGTTAATCATTCCTGCAGCCTATTTTCTTCGGGGCGGTTCATCCGTTTCTGATCAATTGGCTATATCTGAAAGCCCTTCGCCCGAAAATTCTTTGTCCATGGTTGATGTTTTGAAAGAAGCTTCACGACATAGGGGATACTGGTTATTGATCGCAGGCTTCTTTGTTTGTGGGTTTCATCTGGCCTTTATTACTGTTCATTTTCCCTCTTATGCGATCGATAAAGGTCTGGCGCCGGAAGTGGGGGCGTGGACTTTGGCGCTGGTTGGGCTCGCAAATATTTTTGGGTCATACACAGCGGGTGCTTTAGGCGGTGCCTATCGGAAGAAATATTTGCTTTCAGGCATTTATTTGGCACGTTCTGTAGCTATTCTTGCCTTTATTTTGATCCCGGCTTCCACTGTATCCTTTCTTGTTTTTGGATTTGTCATGGGACTTTTGTGGCTGAGTACTGTACCTTTGACTTCAGGTCTGGTGGCTCAAATTTTTGGCCCAAAATATATGGGAACTTTGTTTGGCTTTGTTTTCTTTAGCCATCAAGTCGGCAGCTTCATCGGCGTCTGGTTGGGCGGAGTTCTGTATGATTCTACCCAATCCTATGATTTGGTGTGGTGGGCTTCGATCTTCCTCGGTGTTTTTGCTGCGATGGTTCACTGGCCAATTACCGATCAACCTTTACGACGATTTTCACAGACGGCTTGAAGGATAAGTCGGTTAACTCGGGGTTTTAAAAGATAAAACGACTGTTGGTTGAATTAGGGTTGGAGATAATTTTCTTTGTACTTGATTAAGGTTTCATCCTGTAAACTAGGTGATAATATGCCTGAAACCCGGATCGAATATTAGGGTCGAATAGTGGTCGTTTCAGAAATATACAGGACGTAAAAGTGGAAGTGAAATTGCATATGCCAACCAACAATCTGAAGCCAAAGGTACCATCAGAAGGTGGTCCTGAACTTGAGGATATCGTTGAGAAAGCAGAACGGGCACTTTCAAATATGGAAGATGACTATGAAATTTTGGTTAGCGAAGAAGTCGCACGTATTTCTAAGTTTCTTCAGATCGCAAAAAAGGATCCCACTAAAGCTGCTGATTGCATAAAAGAAATCCATACCGTGAGCCATAATATCAAGGGGCAGGCAGCAACATTTAGCTATCCGCTTTTGACGATGGCGGCAAAGTCGCTGTGTCATTTTATTCAGGAAAATGCAGCAGCAGCTGAGCGTCTGGATTTGATAGAAGTGCATGTGAATACGATGCGCGTCATTATCTCACAAAAGATCAAAGGCAATGGCCGTGAAGAGGATCAGGGATTGATAACGGCTTTGGAAGAAGCTGTTGGTAAGATCTTGAAGAAAGACTAAATCGGTGTATTTCTTTAAAATATAGTGAGATTCTGCCCTACATCGTAGCTTTGTATTGAAGAGCTTATTTAAGAAGGCTCTGTATCACCCATCCTACAAATAATACGCCATTCTTTATCACTTACCGGCATGACTGAAAGTCGTGATTGTTTGATCAGGGCCATATCCTGCAATTCGGAATGGGCTTTAATCTGTTCCAGACTGACAGGCGTGGTCATGGGGTAAAGGGTTTTGACATCGACCATGCCAAATCGCCCTGATTTATCCGTATGGTCCGGATAGTATTCTTTACAAACCTCTACGATGCCGACGATCTTCTTCTCTTTGACAGAGTGATAGAAAAATACGCGATCCCCTACCTTCATCGCCTTCATATTGTTCGATGCCTGATAGTTGCGAACACCGTCCCAGTGCTCAACGCCTTTGGTAACCTGATCCTCCCATGACCAGCTACCGGGTTCTGTCTTCATCAGCCAATATGCCAAAGCATGCTCCTTTTATTGGGGCCCTCCCAAAATAGAATAGCACTGCTTGCTGGGTAAACAAGCGGTGCTATTGATATACAGATTGGTGATGTCCAATTCTGATAGAAACTTCAAGCAGGCATTAAGCCTTACTTCGGCAGGGCCTGTTTCCAAGGCGTGATGGTCACCTGTTCGAATAGGCCTGCTTTATTGTAAGGATCGTTGAGGGCGAACTCTTGAGCTGCGGTATCATCATCAAATTCGAGGATCAGCAGGCTGCCTGTCATGCTTTCATAATCGGCCCCGAGTGTTGGACCTGCGACGACAATGTGGTCGCTAAACTGATTGAGGTATTCCAAGTGAGCGGGGCGATTTTCGGCGCGAACGTGGGCGTGATCTTTTTTATCGACACATGAAAAGATAAATTTCATTGGATATTTCCCTAATATTAGTTAATCAAAGTGTTGAATATTTTATGCCTCGGCCTTTTGAGGGCGGGCGAGAAGTTGGGCGATTGTTGCGTCAATATCTGCATCATTATGAAGGATATCGCAAACAGCATGACAAATTGGCATGTCTATAAATAGTTTTTGGGCGAGTTTTGTTACCGACTTGCTGGAGCTTAAACCCTCGGCGACCGTAATTCGACCCTTTAGGTAATTTTCTATCGAGATACCTTCACCCAAGGCTTTACCAAGGGCATAGTTTCTGGATTGTGTGGCTGTGCAGGTCAGGGTGAGATCCCCCATCCCCGATAGCCCCATAAGGGTTTCCCGTCGCCCGCCTTTTGCAAGGCCAAGTTTCACAATTTCAGATAAACCGCGCGTGATCAGGGCCGCACGAGCATTGTCACCTAGTTTTTTGCCCTCGACGATGCCACAGGCAATCGCGATCACATTTTTTACTGCACCGCCAATCTCGGCCCCGATAGGATCAAGAGATTGGTAAATTCTAAAGGAGCGATTATTGAGTGTTAGGGATAAATTTTTACCGAGATTTTCATCTGCACAGGCAAGTGTAACTGCGGTTGGCTGCTTGTTGGCAACTTCGATGGCAAAGGTTGGACCCGAGAGGACAGCAAGAGGATTTTTCGGAAGGATCTCTGCAATCATCTCTGTCATGAGCAGGCCGCTTTTGATTTCTACACCTTTGGTACAAAGGACAAGGGGTGTGTTTGGGTTGATCTGATCCTTACTGGATTTTAGTACAGAGCCCAAGTGTTGAGAAGGTACAACCAGTAAGAGAACGTCACAGTTCTGAAGGTTGGATGTTTCTGTTGTTGCTGTGATTCTTGGGTTAAGGTTGGCGCCCTTCAGGTAGAGTTTGTTTTCGTGTTCGTTGTTGATATCAGAAACAACGTTCTTATTACGCGACCAGAGAATAACATCATTTCCTGCCTCAGCTGCGACAGCGGCCAGAGCCGTTCCCCATGCCCCAGCTCCGAGAACACCAATTTTTTTCGCCGGCTGTCCTGTCATGACTTTGCGGTTTCTACCCCCGTGAGTTGATCAAGCGGCCAACGCGGGCGAGGGGCGAAGTCCAACGAGTCTGTCAGGCCGAGACGCAAACGCTCTAATCCGGCCCATGCAATCATAACACCGTTATCTGTACAGAGCTTAACCGGTGGGGCTAGTAAGCTGGTGCTATAGGTATCTGTCAGTTCTGTAAGGCGTGCTCGTAGTGCCAAGTTTGCCGCAACCCCGCCCGCGACGACCAATGGTCCTGGTTGGCCATAGGTATCCTGAAAGATATCCATGGCTTTTTTACAACGATCAACAAGCACATCGCCGACGGCCAGTTGGAACGAAGCCGCAAGATCGGCTTTGTCTTGGGTGCTTAGGTTCGCAATATCTGCTTCTTCGCTTCTTTCGTTACTGGCGCACTCAAGGATCTGTTTGCGCATGGCAGTTTTTAAACCTGAAAAAGAAAAGTCGCACCCCGGACGCCCTTTCATCGGGCGCGGCAGATCAAAACGTTTGGGATCACCGTTTTTGGCAATCTGCTCGATCATAGGCCCCCCCGGGTAGGGAAGACCCATCATCTTAGCTGTTTTATCAAAAGCTTCGCCCACGGCATCATCAATGGTGCCGCCCAGTCGGGTGTAACGTCCCACATCTTCTACGGCGAGGAGCTGGCAATGCCCACCAGAGACGAGAAGAAGAAGGTAGGGGAAGCTGGCGGCTTCTTTTTCTGTCAGGCGGGCGGTTAACGCATGCCCTTCGAGATGGTTAACCGCAAGGAAAGGCAGTTTGCGTGCAGCCGCGATTGCCTTGGCTGTCATGACACCGACAAAAACGCCACCGATCAGGCCAGGACCTGCTGTTGCCGCGATACCATCTAACTGATCAAAATCTAGGTTGGCCTCTTCCAGCGCAGATCTGATGAGGCGATCAAGATGGTTCATGTGACTGCGCGCGGCAATTTCGGGAACGACACCGCCATAGGGCTCATGTTCTTCTAGCTGGGTAAGAACTTTGTTGGCGAGAATATTGTGGTTACTATCAACAATGGCCGCTGCTGTTTCATCACAGCTGGTTTCAATACCAAGTACTTTTATGTTTTTTAAATGGACCATGCTTTTCAATTCGACTGAGTAATAAGAGAGACAATCTCTCATTTTCAGCCTAGCTTTTTAGTTCAAAATCTTTCTGTAGAAAATACCATTAGCAGCGTTTCGGCAAGGTTTGACTGTTTAAATCTTAGTTAATCCGCTTTTCACGATAAAAAAGCTCTCTTTTTAGCGGGCATAACTAAAAGTTGTTTTCCTGTGAGGTGGAAAAGTCGTCAAGCTCGCCTACTTGATAAATAAGCGGGGTTTGACAATACCGCGTTTTCAGTTGGAGATTTTATGAAACGAATTGAAGCTCTTGTTGTTATTGGACTGTTGCTCGGTGGATTATTTCTCGCTTCCCTATCTCAAGCTGCGAGCCCGCAAGTAAAGGCAGGCTCAAAGGTAGAGGAAAGAGTTCTCGGGTCAGGGCGCTATATCACAGTTATGCCAGAAGCTAAAAATGAAGCTGAAAACGAAGCCGAAGCGCCGTATCCGACACTGTTTTATTATCACGGCTATGGGCAGAGCGCAGATCTTGTGCTGAAGAATAATGCTTTATTGAAATTGGCTGCTTCACGAGGGGTGATGCTCGTTATTCCCGATGGTCTCAATCGTAGTTGGTCGAATGTCGGAGCACCGAGCGAAAGACGTGATGAAATTTCCTTTACCAGTGATATTCTTAGTGATGTGAAGTCTCGGCATAAGCTTGATAAAGATCGTTTATGGGTTTCGGGTTTTTCCCAAGGTGGGTCAATGGCTTGGGATGTTGCTTGTTATATGGGCGAAGAATTTTCTGCCTTCTTCCCGATTGCTGGCTCGTTCTGGCGTCCCCATCCTATTGCGTGTGATAACCCGGTAAACATACGTCATATTCACGGATTGTCAGATCGTGTTGTGCCGATGACGGGACGACCTATCGGTGCGCGGTGGCATCAAGGTGATGTCAAAACAGGCGTGCGTATCTGGCAAGAAACTAACCGCTGTGAAGGTGAACCCGAAGTTGTTTCTCTTGATGATATGACCTGTGAAATTTGGCGGGGGTGTGCAACGGGAAGAGAAGTGGAGTTATGTCTCCACAAAGGGGGACATAACATTAAAATGAAATGGTTAGCTCAAGGAATGGATTGGGCTGAAAGCTTGAAAAATATAACGGCGGGCCAAGAAAACCTGTGAGTGGTTTTGATCATTCGTATCTACGGCACTTTTATATTCTGAAGGTATCGTTATGGGAAGATCGGCTCTGCGTCGGTTCGCCGCGTGACTTACTTTCACCATAAGAATTGTCGAAGCGGGACTGAAAGAGTAAGGTGCGCGTGATTGAATTTTCTTTGGATAAATTCTTTTTTCAGACTTACAGAAACGTATGGCAATAATTTATGACTGATAATCCTATTCTTCGTCTTGGTACCCGGGGAAGTCCCCTTGCTTTAGCTCAAGCTTTTGAAGTTAAACGCCTGTTGCAAGAGGTCCATTCTGATTTAAAGGATGATGAGTCGGTCGAGGTTGTGGTGATTAATACCACTGGCGATAAGATTCAAGATCGGGCGTTGTCTGCAATTGGTGGTAAGGGCCTTTTTACCAAAGAGATTGAAGACGGTCTTCAGGATGGCAGCATTGATATTGCAGTACATTCTATGAAAGATGTGCCGACGTGGTTGCCTGATGGGTTGGAAATTTCCACAGTTCTGGAGCGGGAAGATCCCCGTGATGCACTTTTCTCTTCGAAAGCCAACTCACTGGCAGAGCTTCCGAAAGGTGCTATTGTTGGTTCTGCTTCTTTGCGCAGACAGGCCCAGATCAAAGCAAAACGCCCAGACATTGAAGTTATTACCTTTCGTGGCTCAGTTCAGACTAGACTACGTAAACTGGAAGAAGGGCAAGTTGATGCGACACTGCTTGCTGTTGCTGGCCTGAATAGACTGAAACAATCCGACTTGATCACGGCAGCACTTTCAACCGAAGAAATGTTGCCAGCCCCGGCACAAGGTGCTGTCGGGCTAGAGGTAAGAACGGGTGATGATCGTATTCGTGCCTATGTTGATGCCATCCATCATGAACCGACGATGCAACGAATTACTGCCGAACGGGCTTGCCTCGCGGAACTTGATGGATCTTGTCGAACACCAATTGCTGCTCTTGCTGAAATAGAAGGTGATGAGCTTTATCTTCGTACGATGCTGGCAGCGACAGATGGTAGTAAAATATTCAGAACAGAGCGGCGTGGCCCGATATCATCGGCTGAGGAAATGGGACGCTCTGCAGGACGAGACCTAAAAGAGCAGGCTGGTGAAGAGTTTTTCAAAATATTGGAAGCGCAACAGTCCTGATTTGCCCTTGATTCGTTATAGAGGTCGTTAATGATCACTCACCTTGTTACGCGTCCACAAGCAGATCAGGAACCTTTTGCTTCTGAACTTCGTTTGTTGGGGCGCGAGGTGTGTTTTGATGCCGTTTTTGACATTGTGTTTCAAAATTCTGCTGAACTAGATCTTTCTGACGTACAGGCTGTTCTTTTTACCTCAGCAAATGGTGTACGTGCTTATCAACTGAATAGCAAAGATCGTTCATTACCAGCGCTTTGTGTTGGGGAAAGCTCTGCTGAAGCCGCGCGTGAGTATGGATTCGAAATGGTTTATTCCGCTAATGGTGATGTGGGTGATTTAGCGAAGCTGGTTCAGGCAAAACTGAGCGCAAAAAAGGGTGTTTTATTACATCCTGCAGCGTCAAAAATAGCAGGGGATCTTCAGGTAGATCTTGACCAGTTTGGTTATGCTTATCGTCGTGAAATTTTGTACGAAGCCATGTCATCCAAAGTGTTGCTTCAACAAACATGTCAAATGTTAAAAGAAAATAAAATCAACGAGATAAGCTTTTTTTCGCCACGTTCTTCCAAGGTGTTCTTGGCATTGGTATCCCAAGAGAATTTAGTGTCCAGTCTAGAGGGCTTAACCATCTATTGTTTGAGCAAGGCGGTTGCCGATTGCTTTGAGCAAATACGCGGGGTTAAGCTTTTGGTTTCAGAACAGCCAAACAGGGCTGATATGATAAAGTTAATCGCCTCAGGCAAATAAGTGTACGTACGTACTAGATTTTACCTTAACTCTGGCGCATAGTTTCCTTAATCACGTGTTTTGATCGTTTGGATCTACACAATCTGGATAACAGAGGATGCTATGGCCAGCAAACAGGGCGACAAATCAAACAAACCGACAACAGGTTCTTCTGTAAAAGATGAAAACAAATCGCTTGATAAAGAAGCGGTTACGGAAAGTCCAACACAGGAAATTATTAATGCCTTTGGTGGTTTGAGGCCTTTGGCCAGCAAACTTGGCATTGCTGTTAGCACCGTCCAAGGTTGGAAAGAGCGCGATTCAATTCCTTCTGCTCGCCATGAAGATATACTAAGAGCCGCGGCAAAAGCGAAAATTACACTTGATGTGGTTCGGGTTCGCGAAAGTGATCTTTTACTTTCAGATGAAGCAGAACAAGGCGCTTCGAGTGATCTTGGCTCAAGTAGTTCCAGTGGTAAGTCCGATATAAAGTCGCCTCTTAAAGCGTCGAGCGCTATACCGGTGTCCGGGTCAAAGGCAACTGTCGGCGATAAGAATGATGACGCTCAGGCAAACACGGGTGTTGAAAAAGATAATGGTATCGGTCTGGGACCAAACAAAGCTGATGAACTGCTCTCTGATACGCAAACCGTTGCGGTTGTTAAAAAGGGCGGAAGTCTGAACAGCTTCTTCTACGGGGTTGGCTTCTGTGCTCTGGCCATGGCAGCTGCCGTTTTCTTTCGAAGTGAGTGGTTACCCCTTGTTGAGAAAATTCCGACATTTGGGGGCGAAGCGGAAACAACAAGTGTCAGTTCTTTGGAAGAGCGAATCGTCGACTTGGAGCAAGATGTTTTCAATGCGCAAAGCAAGAGCATTGATCAAAATCGTTTTCTAGCGCTTTCAGAAACAGTACGGACGCTAAAACTTCAGCAATCAGAGCTGGAGCGGCAGCTCAATGACCTGACCAACGGTGGAGTGGTTGTCACATCCAGTGATGCAGATAAGGATTTGGTTGAGGCCCTGAGAACTGAGCTGGAGCAAACACGCCAACGCATGGATGCTATCGAGAGTACGGGATTTGCCTCATCTTCCGTTGGGGACAGTTCTGACGGGGCCTCTGTTCAACAATTGGCGTCTATTCGAACACAAATGAACGCTTTGATCTCAGAAGTTGCAAGCCTTAAGTCTGGGGACGCAGTTCCTTCTCAGTCATTGGTTGGAGGTCCTGCAACGGGTGATGTTTATCTTGCGCTTGGGGTTCTGCAGTTACGTGATGCTTTACGCGGATCTGGCCCTTTCGTGAAAGAACTGGATCTTGTCCGCGCTGTTGCGCCGGAAAACAGCACTATTCATGAACTGGTGTCTCCGCTTTCTTCGTTTGCAGCTGTCGGCTTGCCTAGTTTGACTGATCTGCGGGCGAGTTTCCCATCAGCTGCACGCGATGCGCTTTCGGCTGATAAGATTGCGGGCGGGCAAACCTGGGTTGATAAAGCCATCGGCCGGGTAACAGATGTGGTTTCCATACGTCCAATTGATATCCTTGACGGACAGGGGACTTCCAGTGTTCTGGCTCGTGCAGAAAATTATCTGAAAGATGGTGATCTATCGGGTGCTTTGCAGGAACTCGAAAATCTCACTTCTGCAGCGACCTCTGGCATGGAAAATTGGCTTTTGTTGGCCAAGCAACGTCGAGAAGGCGAACAAATCAGTCAACAACTGGCGTTGCTTTTGATCGGTGTTACGGCACAGGGTAGCGGTGCCGGAGGTATTGAATAATGAAAAAAACACTGATTTATTTTCTTAAGCTGGCAATTGTTCTAACGATTGTTATATGGATTGCGAATCGTCCTGGTCTGGTTTCTGTAGATTGGATTGGGTACCGTCTGGAAACAACAGTTGGAGTGCTTTTCCTTGCTGCTGCTGCGTTGGCTATATCTGCCGCATTTCTTTATCGGTTTTGGCGTAGTCTTATCAACGCGCCAGCACTGTTTGGCCAGGCCCGGCAAGATAATCGCAAGAAACGTGGGTATAAAGCTTTGACCCACGGCATGGTTGCTGTGGCCGCTGGCGAAGCCGATACGGCCCTTGCGATGGCCCGAAAAGCGGAGAGTTTGTTATCAGATGAACCGCCTTTGACCATGCTTTTGTCTGCTCAAGCTGCACAGTTGCAAGGTAATGAGGAAGCTGCGACCAATTACTTCAAAGCTATGTTGGAAGACAAGGAGACCCGTTTTCTCGGGTTACGTGGGCTTTTGATGCAAGCCCAACGGCGTGGTGATTTTACCGAGGCGCTGGAGCTTGCCAAACAAGCACATGCCTTGAGCCCCAAAACGCCTTGGGTTCAGGAAAGTTTGTTTGAGCTTTCGGAAGCAACGGGGCAATTTGCAATTGCGGATCAAGCGTTGAAAGAAGGGGCCAAGACGAAAAATCTCGCTCCTGCTGAAGCGGCGCGAAAACGGGCTGTTGTAAAGTTACAGCAAGCTTTGAAAGCAAATGATCAGGGGGATCTCCAAGCTTCGTTGGCTTTCGCTAAAGAGGCCTACAAACTCGCGCCTGATCTGGTACCAGCTGTGGCATTCCTGGCTGAGGCTTATAATCGTGCCGGGCGAATCAAGGATGCTGAAAAAACATTGAAAAAAGCGTGGGGCAAACAGCCTCACCGTGATCTAGCCCGTGTCTTCCTAACCCTTTGGCCTTCTGAAAGTAACGTTGAGCGAGCCAAGCGTTTGGGCCAGATGGTTGCTCAGAATAAAGATCATTATGAAAGCCATATTGCCTTGGCCGAAGCTAATTTAGCAGCCAAGTTGTGGGGAGAAGCACGGCGTCACCTAAAGCAGGCATCTGAGCAAGGTGGTCCTAGCCGGTTGGTCTGTCGTTTGATGGGGAGATTGGAACAGGAAGAACATGGAGACAGTCGCGCTGCTGCAGAGTGGTTTGAAAAATCAGAAACGGCTCTTATTGCGCATAACTGGGTTTGTGAATCCTGTGGAGCGATCGCAGAAAATTGGCAAGCTCATTGTGGCGATTGTGGTTCTTTTGATTCCCTTGCCTGGAAACGTCCGACAGTATTAACGGAAGAAAATGCTCTTGTGTCGAAGGGATCTGAGCCAAAAGGTGTTGGAAAAGAAGCAGGTACATCTTTGGTGTTAGAGAATACTGAAAGCAATGAAATTGTGATCGCTAAGCCAACAGCAATTGAAGGGGCCGCAAGAGAGACAGGTGCTTAGATCTTGTTTTGAAAGGTTATTATTTTAAGAAAAGAAGTTATTTCTGAGGGTGTAAACTCAACGTGATGACTTCTTTTTTTGTTTCTTCATCATCAGTCGCGGATATCTCGGTTAAAAGCTTTGCAACCCTCCACTTTAATATAAAGAGTATGAAACAACATTTGCTGATCCACTATCGCTCAAGTAAAAATCGCTCCTAGATAAACTGTGAAGAGTGATGACCAGTAATTAGCCATTTGCTGTTGATGCATTCGAACGTGAAAATAAAGCGTGCCGGAATGGTTTGTCTGCTTTTATCAACAGTAAATGTAAACGTATAGAGTCCGCTCAGGACAACAGTTTTCTGATTGTGATTGGATCGTGCATACCACTCGTCGACACGACAGTTTAGATCAGGATTTCCAAATAGCATTTCGAAATAAAGGCAACGGTCCTGTGTGGTTGAGCAGATTTTATTTTGCAAGGTCGGTACCAAAAAGGCGTCTTCTACGTATAGTGCCAAAACCGTATCGATATCGCGCGTTGATACAGCCTCTACCCAGCGTAGAAACACGGTGTGTGCTTTGTCGATAGCTGAGCGGGTGGTCACCACAAGGCTGTGATTTTGTTGAGACTGTCTTTCTTTGGGCATGTGATGTTTCTCTGCCGGAGTGGTATTTGAATACGTAAAACGGCCACAGAGCTTAATGATTAACAATTTCAGATTTGTAGTCTGAACCCGGGTCTATCGCGAGCAACAAACGGGTTTCTCCAGTTCCTATGATTGGTGGAGAGCGGTGCTGCAGCGTGGTTTCTTCCTTTCCAAGCCAACGAGCGCCACGCAGTAAAATAGCATCTCCTGCAGTCACAGTGATTGGTGTGTCTTCAGCACCTCGTTGCGCCACCTGAGTACCCCTTCCGCGATATGTGCAAAGCATGCGGGCGGTCATATTGTCGACATGGAATTTACGGCAAGCGTTTGTATTCACAGGTTCGATCCGAACATGAAGTAAAGAACTCTCCATGATTTCGCTCATAATGAATCCTAGTGCAGCGATATCCCCAGCCAACATATCGCGATGCTTGCCGGGTGGTGTATGCGACAGGTCGCAAGCTGCATGGATGCTTTTTTCAAGTGCGTCTACGGTTACTAGGCTCCGAAATTGTGGCAAGTTTTCCGGGTTGAGTTCTCTGATCCAGTCCGAAAAATCTAATGCTAGTTCTCGTTGCCAGACAGCTGCTGCAACACCACGCTGTTGGATATGTGACAGTGTTGATGCGTCGCTTCCTTGCACCATAACGTCAGCTTCGGTGTGGGTGAGGGATTTAGTCAACTGCATTTTTATGCCTTACCGCTCAGGTCTCTCAAGAGACCGAGCCTTTCATCAATGTTTATTCGGGGGGTGTCGTCACGTAAGTTTAAATAAATGTAATGATATAACATTGCATTTATTTAAACAAGATACTAAAGAGACCAAAGTTTATTACCCACTACTAAGGTGAAAAATCACCACTTTTTTGTCGATATCGTCGGGCTTTAGCCCTTATTTTGGCTAAGGTGTGTCATACTCTCAAATACCGCTTGGTAAGGAATGTAAGCTACGGAATTGTAATACGCCTCTGTAGGCGTTTCTGTTAAATATTTTTTGACTTTCTGTACTCTATTTCCCCGAATCTGATACCCCGGCTGAGCAGGCTGTATCTTGCAACGTTGAGCTATGTTCTTTGTACAAGTAATTCAAACCCTTAACGATAGTCGGAGGAGGTTCAGTAAAATAATGTTTGCTCATCGTATGACTTAAATAAAACATCATAAGTTAGATATCTTATTAATTATTAATATTTATCATGTGTTTATCAGGAAAATTCTTTGAGAGTTAGTCTAGTGGATAAACGTCCTTTTCTACCAGTTTTGATCTTTGTAAGTATATTTTTTATCGGGGTTTCAAAAGCCTATGCTGATGCAAGCTCGGTCAGTTTTTTCAAAGAAAATTTAGAAACCTCTATTAGCAATAAACGTGTGCTTATGGTTAAGAAGGGAGAGGAAATTTCAAAATTCAGAACCGTGGATCTTGAAAAATTACCTCTCTATGAGGTTTCACTGCCGCCAATCTGGGAGAATGAGGCTGGACCGTATCAGGGAGTATTATTGCCAGATATTCTAAGAGCCTCGGGAATATCAGATGCTAGACAAGTTAGAATGGTTGCTTTAGGTGGCTATGCAATTGATTTAACGCTTGCGAAGTGGCCTGCGAGTTGTCTGTTTTTCGCGACACGATATCAGTCTCGTGAGATCAGGGTTGAGAGGAAGGGACCGATCCGCCTTCTTTTGCCTTGTATGATCAAAGAAAGGGATGGCGAAATGAATTATAGAGAAATTTCTACTGTAAATTGGATCTGGAATTTAAAAGAGATTCACGTACTCGATTGAGGTTAACACAGAAGAATTTTGGATAATTTTTATTTCCTGTTTGTATAAATAAAACACTTATATTTGCTTACTGAACAAGCTGGTTAAATTATAAGCTACTGTTTTCCTTTGTTATTAAGTGAAATAATCTTAAGTCCTTAAAATACATAAAATTTTACACAAAATTAGCCTAATAAGTTCTTATTGCGCGAGTGTTATCATTTGGCCTAAGCAGGGGACATTATAGTGATTGTGAGCAGCTTATTTAAATACTGCCTCTCGCAATCCGTTTGCGCTTGAGCCGCAACTTTTCCCTTAAAAGATTGCTGGCTTGCGTATCGAGGGTCGCCTTCCCCCGAAGGTGGCCCTCATTTATTTATAATGTTAATGTTTGAATTCATAATATAAATTATTTTTATATATGTTTTTTTGATACCAATAGGGCGAAAATTAATTCCCTTACTATTGGAGTCAGCAATGGAACGCACACTGCGCATCCGTAACGGAGAAAAAATACGAGGCACATTTTCTAGATTAGAAATGGAACGCCGTGTCAGTAATCTACGCCGGCATATGGCTGATAATGATATTGATGCTGTGGTTTTGACCTCTTATCACAACATCAACTATTTCAATGACTTTGTATACTGTGCCTTCGGGCGTCCTTATGGTCTGATTGTCACACAGGATAAACATATCTCTGTAACGGCGAATATTGATGGTGCGCAACCGTGGAGACGCAGCTTTGACGACAACGTCATCTACACGGATTGGCAAAAAGATAACTATTTCTTTGCGATCAAGGATGAGCTGTCGGGGCAAAACTTGAGCTGTGTAGGACTGGAATTCGATCATATTAACATCGATAACAAAAACAAAATGGCTGCGGCACTTGGCAGTCCTGAGTTTGTTGATATCGGTGTATCGACCATGCGGATGCGGATGCTGAAATCTGCGGAAGAAATCGCGATTATCAAACATGGTGCAGCGACGGCTGATATTGGTGGCGCTGCCTGTGCAGAAGCCATTGCTGTGGGTGTTCCAGAGCACGAAGTCGCGCTTCATTCGACGCAGGCAATGATTCGCCATATTGCAAAGACCTTTCCTGATGCAGAGCTGATGGATACCTGGACCTGGTTCCAATCCGGGATCAATACAGACGGTGCCCATAACCCTGTGACCAGTCGGAAGATTGAATCGGGTGATATCCTGAGTTTGAACTGCTTTCCGATGATTGCCGGATATTACACTGCGCTGGAAAGAACGCTGTTTGCCGAGCATGTATCTGATGCACATATGAAATACTGGAAAGCCAACGTCGAAGTGCACGAAGCTGGCTTGAATTTAATTAAGCCCGGGGTTCGTTGTTGCGATATTGCGCTTGAGCTCAATGAAATTTTCAAG
>NZ_CAKZMP010000164.1 GCF_937128705.1 uncultured Kiloniella sp.
TAGTCTGACCATTGTAGTTTTTAGCGAGGTAAAACCACTTTGATCAAACTTGTCACCTTTGTTGCACTAGCTGCGGAGAACGATCAAAACTAGAATGCATGGCGAACGTATCCATCATGTCTGCTCTGAGCTGACAATTACGGATAGCCCAAACATTCCTATATTGAATGCTGGCAATTCAAGCAGTCTAGTCTATTGTTCTAACTAGGAAAGATACTTCGAGGAGGACGAAACGGCGAATCTGGAATAGATTTTATAATTTGGAAAGTTATAGATTCAGATAGGATCTCTTTACCAGCTACAGTGGGCATTAGCGGCAGTTCTGCAAAGAGAAGGGGGTGATATACGGTACTAAAGCATACGTGTACTGAATGATTTAAATTCTTCTCATCAGAAAATTCGTTATATGAATGTTCTGCATGTGCTGTTTTTTCTGTTGAGTGTGTGTGTTGATGGTTGTGACCAAGTTCATGCATAAATACTTCGCCATGAAATGCCGAAGCAAGGCCGTTTGTCAATAAACTGACAAATAGAAAAATTGCTACGGAATTGATAGTGAGATATCTATTCATACCATACGTTTTTCATGCACAAAAGAATTAATGCTCTGTCAAATATGTCGCCAATTTCGTGCTGTTGCAGATCGTGCCAAAATTTATTCAATATTAATGCAGCGAAGATC
The DNA here is from genome assembly GCF_937128705.1 of uncultured Kiloniella sp. GTDB lineage: Bacteria > Pseudomonadota > Alphaproteobacteria > Kiloniellales > Kiloniellaceae > Kiloniella. Next base: position 683 of record NZ_CAKZMP010000164.1, read on the forward strand.
TCTTTTTGAAAACTGCAAATATTATTTCATCTAGTTGCGACTATGACAATGCGACATAATGTCGCACTCAAGATAATCGTGCTTAAATCTTTTGGGTTAACAAGAAATTTTATATGCTTATCTTTCATTCAATCTCTTTCCAGAGGTCAACTCTTAAGGGCAAAAATGAAGTACATACAATTATTGATCGTGAATTACACCAGCTCGATGCAGTCAGCGATAATTGGTTTAAAAGAGATGTCTATACTCGCGAGTCAGTTCACTGCCAAATTTACCGAGCAATCTCAATCCGAGGTCGATACTAAACGTAGGTCCAAGTTTGATAATCGCTTTGCAGTCGACAACATTGACAGGCTATTAGAGCAGTGATCGGAATGTGAGTAAGGGGTCTACTCCATATTTAGCGTTATTCTTAAACTTTCAAACAATCTGGGTTAAAAACCGATCAGGGACAATAAAGCCAATCTGCAACTTTCTTAATGCTCGTGTGACGTTTCGCCTTTCTTCATTTCCGAGATCAAGTAATAAGCATTGTTCCAGGCCACCTGGACGTCTTTAGGCAGCGGCTCCAACAGATTTATCTCCATCCATCCTTCATGAGAGGCGCTCGTGGAGACTTCTACAGAGGTAAATTCCCACTCCGTTTTTCCATCTTCTTGGTGTGCTTTGGCCATAAAAATGTAAGACTTACCTTCCTCTGCGATAATAGCTTCTTCTGGCAGTGCTATTACTGACATACTTTCCGTGTAAACTTTTCCATTGATATACATCCCTGGAATAAGAAAGAATTCTTTTTGATCGATCTCAGCATGTACGTGAACTATTCTAGGGTTTAGTTCAAAGTTTTTTCCCACTGAAAAAATTCTGGCAGATAAAGTTTTACCCGGAACCGATTCCACTGTAAATGATACCTTTTGACCTTCTCTTACCTTATATACATCTTTTTCGAAAACCATCAAATCGACATGTACATGATCAATATTTATAATCCTGAGTATTTCTGCCTGTGCATTTACAAACTGACCTATCTGTACCAAAACTTTTTTAATATTGCCGTCAATAGGGCTTACCACCGGTACAGTCTGGTAGATGTTTCCGTCTCTAATTTTTCTCACATTAATGCTTAATTGCTTTAGTTGTGCTTCAAAACCTTTTACTTCACCTTTAATAGACCGATAATCGGCTTGCGTTTGTTGGTAAATCTTTCCTGAGCTTACTCCTTCATCATAAAGTCTTTTTTGACGCTCGAATTCTTTCTCCAGATATTGCATTTGGTTATAGGTTCTTATGTAAGCGGTTTGGAGGTTCGTTAGATTAGGGTGTGAAAGGTAAGCCAGGACTTGACCTTTTTTTACTTTCTCCCCTTCTATTACTTTAATGGCCGTTACATTGGCCCCTAAAATAGCCGTAACTATGGCTTTATGCTGGGGAAACACTGCCAACCTGCCATTGACATCTACTGCACCTGAAAAAGAACGCGTGGGTAAAGTATCCACCTTGATGCCGAGGCTATTAAACTTTAACGCTGATAGATGTACAGCACCCAGTCCTTCTTCCTCATGTTTCCCATGATTATGCCCACCATGATTATTTTCTTCATGAGTTTGTGCTTTGTGGTTATGTCCCTCGTGAGCGTGCCCTTTGTGGGCATCCTCTTTTTTGTGTTCTTGATTTTTATCTTCTTCTAAATCACTGTTGTCAGTTAATTTGTCGCTACAACCGGTATAGAAAAATAATGCTAATAACAGGGCAAGTAGGTACAGGAAGTGTTTTTTCATTGTCATTTACTCTTTATCTGTTTGGACTTCGTATTAGTTCGATGTTTTTAAGAAGTATTCAAGCTGATAGCGACTGCTCAAATAATTGCCAAAGGCGTTCCATGAGTCGACTTCAATTCGTATCGCTTCTCTCATGTTTTGTAAAAACGTTACATAGTCTATGGCACCTTCCTCATAGGCAAAAACTGCGCCGGTTTGCTGCTCCCTGGCCATAGGAAGCGCCGTATCCCGATAGTATTGCCACGAGTTCATCCACTTAAAATACTGTTCACGTATATTCTGATAAGCCGCGTTTAGCTCCATTTGGGTCTGTTGCAGATTTTGGGTGGCAATTGTGCGTTGGATTTTCGCCGATTGCGCTCTACCCAGTTCCGGGCCAAAAAACAAAGGTATCTGAATACCTGCCTGAAACTGATAAAACCCCGACTGACCTGCAATTTCTTGCTGGCTATACTGCAAACTAAATTTGGGTAAAAATTGTGCACGTCTCTCTTTGATGGCAGCATCCGCTACGTTGACCTGCTGTTTGGATACATTAAGTGCAGGATGACTATCCAGAGAATCCGCAACGAAGTTTAGTGGATCATCAAGCTGATCCACAGGAATATCTGGCACGGTGAACAAGGTATCGTCGACAAACCATAGATTCAATTGTTGAAGCGAACTCAAGTAGTCGCGATAAGCCTGTTCTTGTTGTATCTGTACTTGGTTGCCCTGATTTGATGTCGCCAGGTATTCCAGCTTGGAAGTTGCGCCTACTTCAAGCCGTATGCGAGCAGCGCGTTCAATATCCGCAAAAATAGAACTCAATCGCTTGTAAACCTGATAATTATTTTTAGCGGCATATGCCATCGCCCAGGCGCGGCTTACTTCACGCTCTATTTCAATCATAGACAGGTTAAGCCTATTCTCTGCCAGTGTAACCTGCTCTTTTTGCAGCCGTAACCTAGGAACAATACCAAATACATCGATTTGTCGTTGCTGAATACCTTGTGATTGAATACCACTTGAACCATTGCCTGCTTCTTCTTTTCCGGCGAAGAACGAGGTTCTGCCAAGATCCCAAGCGGTTTTCTTCAGGGCCTCTTGGCTTTCTATTTCTAGTTTAGCTGATTGTATCCTTGGATAATTTGTGACAGCCCGCTCCCTGGCTTGCTCCAAAGTAATCGTTTGTAGGTTGTCTATCGGTGGTGATTGCGCTTTCACCGTAGAGGTAGCGCCAAGTAGAACACCCGCCAGCCCGCCGCATACAATTAATACAAGCAATGTGTTTGTGTTTGTGTTTGTGTTTGTGTTTGTGTTTGTGTTTGTGTTTGTGTTTTTATTGGGGCGCTTAAGGCTTTTCTTGTTATTACTTCGGCTCTCCACAAAAGCATAAAGTACCGGGAGCACCACAAGGGTAAGTAGGGTAGCAGTGAATAAACCACCAATGACGACAGTAGCCAATGGGCGTTGTACTTCAGCGCCTGCCGATATGGATAATGCCATCGGTAAGAACCCGAAAATGTCGGTCGCGTCAGTCAGTAAAATAGGTCTGATTCTTTCTTTGGTTCCAGTAAGGATTCGTTCCTTGATACAGGTTATCCCTTCTTCTTTTAACGTGTTGAATCGATTTATTAAGACTAATCCATCAAGTACGGCAATGCCAAATAGCACAATAAAACCAATCCCAGCTGAAATACTAAAGGGCATATCTCGTAGCCAAAGGGCGAATACACCGCCTATTGCCGCCAAAGGAATGGCTGTATAAATCATGATTGCTTGGGAAACCGACTTCAAGGCAAAATAAAGCAATACGAAAATTAGACACAGTACAATTGGCACCACAATGGCTAACCGGCTCTTAGCTTTTTGCAGATTTTCAAACTCTCCACCGTATGTAATGTAATAGCCGGGTGGCAAATCTAGTTCAGCATCCAGTTTCTTCTGAATATCCCTCACCACCGACTCTACATCACGTCCTCTGGTGTTCACACCGACATAAGTCCTTCGGGACGTATTGTCACGGGATATTTGCATCGGACCTGGGGCATAGTAAATATCAGCGACTTCCTTGAGCGGAACCTGGGTGCCGTCAGGCAGATCGACAAAAAGGGCGCGTAGATTTTCAATACTTTTCTGGTGGGCTTCATCAAAACGTATGACCATTTCAAAGCGTTTCTCTCCTTCAAAAATCACTCCGGTCACACCACCAGCAAATGCCGAGCTTACATATTGATTCAATTGCTCAATATTCACACCGTATTGGGCAATTTTTTCGCGGTTATAGCGCACGGTAATTTGAGGCAGACCGGAAGTCCTTTCGGGGTTTACATCCCCCGCACCTGGAACAGTCCGGATGATTTTGACCATCTCATCTACTTTTTGCGCTAGCACATCAAGATCATCGCCATATAAC
>NZ_CAKZMP010000165.1 GCF_937128705.1 uncultured Kiloniella sp.
CTCTATTGTTACGCGAAAAAATTTCAGGCGTCCCGCAAACTGTCACTCTAGTGGCGAGTATAACAGTTGGGCTGTTGGCAATGTTATTCGTTCAGCTATTTCGCGGTATTGAAGTGCCGTTGATCAATGGTGAGACAGTGCTCGCAATTATTTATATCGCTATCTTTGCGTCCGCTCTCGGGTTTTTATTGTGGTCCTATGGGATAAGTGTGATCGGGCCAGAAGTCGGGGGACAATTCGTTCATCTAATGCCTATCTTTGGGAGTATTTTGGCCATTATTTTTCTGAATGAAGATATTTCTACTTCACTTATTGTTGGAGCGGCATGTGTTGTAGCTGGCATTATTCTCGTCAGCCGCCAATAGGAATCCTATGAATGATAGATCTGGGATATCTGCAGGAAGAGATGAAAGGATGAGAGGGCAGAAAAAGCTGATGGTTCCAACACCAAAGTGTTAATTAAGCTCTGTTGAGCAATAGTCAGGTTATTCAGAAAAAGCATAAACAATTTTATCGACGTGAACCTATGATAAGTGAAATGGAGCTAAGTGGAGAAAGTGGTTTGATCTTGGTTATGGAAAATTTGGTTGTCGTTGTTTAAGTGAATTGAACCTGCGTGTAATGACATTGATACAATAGATACGTTTCCTGAAATACGATTGATAAATTTATCATTGATAATAATGCCTTAATGTTTGGGATGATCTGGTCCCGAGTATCGGGGCGTCTGTCTTGGGAACAATCAGATATATATAAAATCACTATCTGAAACAATTTTTGAACCTTTCCCGTTCTTATCGCGTCAGACCCTGTAACGACGACATCGGGTTACTCGAAACAGTGAGTGACAAAACAGGAGATCAAAATGAATAAGTTTCAAAAGTTGATTCTTGGCGTAAGTGCTGCTGCACTTGGGACGAGTGCTATCATTTCAAGCACTGTCTTTGCGGCATCTAGTGGAAACTCTGAGTATGTTCAGAATGTAGATCTGAGCTTTCCGGGGAATGGCGCGGTTATTAATGTCAAGAATGCTTCAGGAAGTAAGTCTGTAAATAATGTCAATTTACAGGTGCAGGAATCATCCATTGAGATCGAAGCCGACGGCTTTGTGCAGTGTGGCGATAATAAAAAAATTACGTTCAAAGAAGCCAAGATTTATTTTGGCCCTCTCGGTATGTTTGTTGATGATATCAATGATAATGCAGCACTGTATCAAAGTGCCTATGAAGTTAGTCATAAAAGCCGCATTGGCTTGGGTAAGTGGGTAACAGAGGGTACGGATGGTGATGAGAGTTTCTCAGTTCCTTTAAATCAAATTAAAAATGGCCATCCGGCTGTTCGCGTTGATCCCTTGGAAGAAATCAATAAAAAATTACAATCCCATCTACAAGGTGGTGGATCGAAAGCAGATTTTTATAAAAACGATCAGGAAATCGTTCTGCAAAGGCCTGTTTCTCTTGCGGGGTGGTGCAGAAAATATCTCTCGCCAGGTCACAGCCCTTGGAAAGCTGGCTTTGAGACCAAAAATTTTACTATTCAAGTCAAATACAAAGGAGACCCTGCTATAACCGATAAGCCTATTTTGAATGCTCAATTGGGACAGGTGGGCAATAATCCACAGTATAACAACAATCAATCCCTGCTTTTAAATCAGGCAACTTTTCAGCCAAACATGCCGCACCATATTGGAAAGTGTTCTGAAGGGACGCCTAACCCTAAAATTCGTGTGAACTACAAAGGGGCAGGAAAAGGAACTGTGCGTTTTAAAATCCTTGTTGACGGTAGTGAAGGAGATTTTGTGCTCCCGAATGCCTATCTAGGGAGCTATGATTCAGCTAATCAAATCAATAGGCACTTTGATTTTGATTATCCCCTGATTGAAAAAATGTATAATCATCAACAATTCAAATGGTGGAACACAATCAATAAAACCTATGAACATGCGATGACGATTGAAGCTCAGGTCAAAGATCAAAACAGTGATAGTTATGGACCTTGGGAAGAGTTTGGTTCAGCGACTTTCAAGCATCGTTGTACGCCTCAGGTAACTGTAAATGGTAGTAATGCCAAGCTGGGTGGTTATCAAAATCAGGGAGGCGACACAATGCCAGATGCACGTGGTACTGTGCAGAAAAAGCCGCAAAGAGCTCCCCTTGGTAAAGCAACACAAGAAACTGAAAGACCCAAACGTCTGATAATTCAGACACCTCAATAAAAAAAAGTAAAATAAATGTGGCAGGGCCTGAAATAAGGCCCTGCAACTCTTTTATGATGTAGTTGAAAACGAATTCAGCTTTTACTGATACAATTGATACACTTTGGATTATTGTTCAAATTACTGATTTCTATAGTATCTTGGTGTAACGTTGTACGAAGTCTGCCTTGGGGAATATCAGGCGTGCGTTTGAAAAATCGAAAAAAAATTCGGTATGGTTTCGGATCTCTGATAGCGGCAATGGTTTTGCCGTTTTTTTGCCTTCACCCAGCCATGGCAGATTGGACTGCAGATTTTACCCCCCCTGAAACATCTGATGCAAAAATACGAATAGATCTTCCGGATGATTTGGATGTGATTACTCTGACACAACTTGGTGTCGAGTTGGACGGTATTGATATTACGTCACTTCTTTCCCTTGATGGTGTTGATTTTATATACAAGCCACTTCAAACACTTGAGGGAAATGAGCATACATTGAAATTGGTAATGCTAAACCCTGACGGTTCGTCAGAGGTAAGGCAGCAATGGACTTTTACTATAGTTGGTGATGGTTCAGGCTCTGCGAGTAATCTTTCTGATTTAAATGAAACAACACCGGAAATAGAAATGGCCGAGCGGTTACTGCGTTCGGCATATTTTCGCGCAGATACGCTAACCGAATTTAGTCGGCGTGTCGTGCAGCAAAATATTGGACATGCAACCAATCGTTCTACTTTATCCGGTAGTGGCGATGTTAACTCAGGTTTTGCCGCTGGAAAATGGACGGTCGATGGTCATGCAAATTATTTGATGCAAAGTGATGTCGATTTTGCGCTGACAGAACGTACGATCGATTTGGGTGAATATGACGTAAATGCTGATTATCAGGGGGATACTCTGACAGGTGGCTTTTCACTGGGGCATCATGATACAGGGCTGGAAACTCTCCTTGTTTCAGACTTTTATCGTCGGGGTGTTTCTGCGCGCATTGGGACAAGTGATCGCAGGGTAGAGGCGCAAGGCTTTGCATTCGGGACTGAGTCCGTCTCTGGTGCTGCGGATATGACAGGCCTTAACAGTACGGAAAATCGCCTTAAAGGTGTTAGTCTGTCTGTAAAACCCTTTGCAACTGATGTGGACGCGTTGAAATTAACGGGCACCTATTATGATGGTTTGGGGGAGGGAAGCGGTATTGGTCTTTCAGATCTGGATAGTTCTGCATCTGGTTCTGGCTGGGGGATCGGTGTTGAAAAGAGCTTTGGTCATCAAAGAACAAGATTAAAAGCGCAATATGCACATACACTATTTGATCAAGATGGAGATCATGGTGATGCCCCCAAAGACAGCAGCGACGCTGTATCGCTATTGATAGATCATCGATTGTTTGATGAAGGGCCCGTCATTGGTGATGACCTACTTAATATTGATGTTGGTTTTGGCTATGACCGTGTTGATACTTTCTTTGAAAGTCTGGCTAACCCTGGCATGATATCAGATCGCGATGCCTATACTGCTTTCAGTAATCTTTATTGGGGCGCTTTATCTGCGAATATCTATGCCTTGCATGAAACCAACAATGTAGATGGTCTCGCGAACGTTCCAACAGATCGCTTGAAGAGTATTGATTTTGGGATGAACTATTCTTTTGATCAGCAGACCGGATCAAGGGAATGGTTAGGAACCCCGTATTTATATATGAACAGTTACTTTGCCAGTTTGGGGCGTGTTAAAACGCCAAATGGTTATGAGGGCGGAGATACAGATAATTTATCTTCGTCAATTACACTGGGTGGAGGGGCAAGCTACGATGTATGGTATTGGTCTTTATCACATAGCTATTCACGTTTTGATGACTATACAAATATTTCCAGCGACACAGTTAATAATTTGACAGGTTTAGATGTTGGTTGGGCTGTTTCTGATAGACTGCAACTTAACGGTGGTACCCAGTTTGGCGTGTTTGAAGACCTTGATACAAATAAAAACAGTTTCAGCACAAACCTGTATTTAGGGGCGACAGCAGAACTTGTTCCAGAAAAAGTTGAGTTAAATTTTGATTATAATTTGAACCTTGCGAACGGTAGTGGCGACTCATCTGATAGTCATATCGTTAATAGCGAGGTAGAATGGACTTTCCTTCGACCTCGCACCAATCGCCCAGGTTTGGCATTGGCCCTGAGAGGATCAATGGAGGAATTCAATGGAAACGCAGATAGTGCCCAAAATGAAACAGAGTATCAGGCCTACATGGTTTTGCGCGTTAAAGCGCCATTTTCGCTTAGCTATTAAAGCGATTTTAGTACCCGGCGTTTTGTTCGGCGTTGGACTGGCTACACCAATGATAGCAGAGGCGAATGTGACCTCGGTTACGGTGACGCCCCAACGTGCTAATCTTAATGTAAAAGGGGCGTCATCTCTTTCTCTGACGTGGAATGTCACAAGGTTAGAGCCAACAGCTCCAGCAACAGTTCCTGTCAGTTCGACAAATGCTGTTCTTCAAATCAATGGCACTACAGTCGCGAATTTGGGCGGAACTTTACTTAAGCAATCTACTTTGTCCCCAGCACAAAGCGAGACATTGCGTTTTAGTGAGGTCCTATCTATCTCGGCATCCCTAGCCAGAAAAATAGCAGAAGCCCCGGCAGGATCAGTTCTTATTTCCAGAACCTTTACTGATACACAAACAACGGGTTTAGCACGATTGTCTGTATTTTCAGGGACAGGACAGGGGGGAGCGCTCAGCATTAATCGTATTGATCTTCGTTTTGATAATAATGCTAGAACAGACGTTATTGCCAAAGGAGATACAAGACGAGCCATTGCGGAGATAAATTTCCGAAGTAGCGGTCTTTTAAAGGGTGAATGGCGCATTATTGACCCAACAGCAAGTCTTGGAAGTGCGCGTGGACGTATTCTACAGGTCGTGCGACAACAGGTTGTGAGTTCGGGGCAGGGCAGAACCAGGATAGTAAGCCCGGCATTACCGACAACAAAAAATGGTCTTTATTTGCTTACCTTTAGTGTCGAGAATGCTGACGGCATTACGGAGTTGCCTGTATTGAGGTATTTTGTTCTCGAAACTTCGACAAAAAGGCCAACTGATAATTTGACGGCCTTGAGCCCCGGAAACGGTGCCCGTGTCAATCAGGATACTGTTTTCGCGTGGGAAAATGTCCCCGGTGCACTTGCCTATCAGGTAGAAATACTTACTCCGGGACATGACGAAGTTGTTTCTGGAAAAGTTGTTTCCGCCCAGGATTTGAAACTTAAACTTTCTGCTTTTTCCTTGGACAATCTGAATTCAGGGGAAAGTTATGATTGGCGATTACGTGCTTTTGATAAAAGCGGGCGCGTCATTGGGTCCTCACCACGTCAATTGTTGTATATGCCATAGGGATTATTAATGACCGAAAACGATACAGCATATTCCCTTCTTCAACGTATCAGCAAAGGCGATGAAATCGCCTTTGCTGATTTTTATCATCTGTTTGAAAAACGACTGTATCTTTTTATTAAATCAAAATTGAACGATTCATTCGAAGCCGCCGACATACTAAATGAAACCTTTTTAGAGGTATGGCGTAAAGCCGAAACCTTTGAGGGGCGTTCAAAAGTATCAACCTGGCTATTTGGAATAGCATACTTCAAGACGGTGGATCGGATGCGTAAGAAAACAGACATACCAATGGATAGCGATAACTTTCCTGAAACGGCGGATGATAGTCCGGATGCTATGGCGTGTCTTTTGACTGCTGAAAAAAGTGATCATATCAAGTTTTGTCTTGATACCCTAAAGGCAGTTCAGCGTGCAGTCATGCAGCTAGCATTTTTCGAGGACCTTCCCTATTCAGAGATTGCGTTGATTGTGGACTGTCCAGAAAATACCGTTAAGACCCGTATGTTCCATGCCAAACAGGCAATGAAACGTTGCCTGTCCAACCGTATGGGAGGCTGAACATGAAAAAGGAAATCTCAGAACTCTTACCGTTCTATGTGAATGGTAGTCTTCAGGGGGAAGATCTTGAGGCGGTTAAAAAAGCTTTGAGCCAAGATAAAGCTCTTCGAGATGAATGTGCTTTTCTGGAAAACCTGAGAGACGAAGTTCAAAATCAAACACATGAAAGCTCGCCTGGTCAGCTTGGTCTGAAGCGTTTGCAACGTGATCTTGCAAAAGAGCAAACGACACGGTCCAGACGTTTACCACAAAATGATAATATCAAAAATAAGGTGTGGCGGATAGCAGCGGTTGCAGCCTGTATTATGTTGCTTGTCCAGACGGCCTATGTTGTGCCCTTGTGGCAAAACAACAAAGACTTGGTTGCTGCGAGTGGTGGTAATGCCGCCTATATCCGTGGTCCAGTGCTATCGGTTACTTTTGTTCCAGAGGCACGTGAAGAAAATATTCGCGAACTTTTATTGGCTGTTGATGCTCGTATTATTGATGGCCCTTCATCTCTGGGCGTTTATAAGCTGGCTGTATCAAAAAATCCTGAAGCTGTTATCGCCAAGCTTCAAGCGCACAAAAATCTGGTTGAAACCGTACAACGTGACGGCGGAGAAAGTAGTGGTAAGTGATGTTACGTCATTCCTTAACTCTCGCTGGTCTCTTGCTGCTTTCAATTGGAATACCGCAGGATTTACCAGCACAAACATCTACTGATCCCGCGAGTACACAGCCCGTGAGTAGGCAGCCCGCGAGTGTAGAACCAGGTACGGGGGCAATGCCCAATACTCCGCCAATACCGGGGGCGTCGACATCAACAGGAAAGTCCCGTACTGTAACTGGTGATCCGGTTATGCCCCAACCGACAAGAAACCGATCTGATGAGATTATCTTTTCCGGGATAAGAGCAAACTGCGTTCGTCCGGGCACAATATTAACAATTCAGGGCAAAAATTTTGACGATATTCCAAATACCTATCGCTTGGGGTTAAGTAATACTCATGACCTGATAGAGTTGGATGTTCTAAATAAAAAAAATACTCTGATCTCAAGCTATTTACCTAAAAAGG
>NZ_CAKZMP010000166.1 GCF_937128705.1 uncultured Kiloniella sp.
TCATGCCCGTTTTCACAGGTAAGATTCGCCGAACCACAATGCAAAGCTTCGCGCATACGCTGTGGCCCCATGGCAGGGCCAGTCATGAAAGATGAATTGTGATCAACAGGCAGCCCCAATATAGCGAGATCGCCCGGCTTAATATTTCTCAGATCCATTACCAGCCCCAATCAATTTGTCTGTAGAACTCAATTGTTTCGGCGCCAGCTTATGCCGTTAAAGAACTGGGTCAAGCCTGAAAGAAGGAACTGTAAGGCGCAATTAAAGCCGTTATTCCTGATCATCAAAAGGATCAACAACAGTCGTTTCTCTGTACTTAACATAGCAGAACATCGTCATACTCAGGCCCATCCCCAGTAACCACGGGCTTTCAATTCCATAGCCCATCACAATCAGACCAAGAGACAAGACAGCCAGAATAAAAACGGGTCCATCTGCTCGCTCTCCGCAGAGGTTTTTCCAAAACTTGCGCTGATTTAAAAGAATAGAGTTAAAGTGCCCCGTAATGATCGACGTGCCGAGAAAGGTCAGAAAAACGAAACCAATCATGCCTGCAACAGTAAATGCCTGTTTGAATAAATCTGACATTCTAAACCTCTTGGGCACCCCTATAAGCCAAAGTCTTTTCCACTTGAACCATAGTTTAGCCTAGAATTAGTCAGATAGCGAAATTGACAACTGGAATACCCTATTCGTATGCCCCTGCTTCAGGCAAAAGGATGTTTGGGGGTCATCAGTGTGTCAACCAGAAGAAACAGGCCAATCATCACAATAACAATACCACCAAGTAGTGAAATATAGCGCCCGAAATACCCCACATGTACGCCAATTTCATCCATAATCTTCATAAGCGGAAACCGGATACCACGCGCCCCTATAGCCAGAAGCGATACGGTAATACCTGTGCCAAAAGACATTGCAAGTACGGCGGCTAAACCACCCGCCCAGTGACCAAGAACAAACGCAAGGATGAGTACCAGCAGCGCGCCCGTACAAGGTCGGATACCAACAGCAAGAATGATCGCAATCAAATCACGCCTGCTTTTTTGGGCCCCAACTGACGTTGCTTCCGGTTTGTTCTCGTCCAAAACCTTGTGCCCGCAACAACTATGATGTCCACCCGCGCCATCTACGCTATGATCATGCCCACACCCCGCATGTGCATCGCCTCTTATCCCACGCCAAATAAGAACAAGCCCAACAATTGACACCGCACCATAACTAAGTGGTTCCATCACATCTTCGATTGCGAGCGATGTGCTTCGAACACTTGTCTCTAGAAGAAAATAACACGTTCCAACGATTATGATCGCGGTTAATCCTTGAACAAAAGAAGAAGCCATAGACAACAAAACTGCGGGCAAGACCTTGGTATCAGTGGTCAGGGTATAACTTGCAATGACTGCTTTTCCATGGCCAGGTCCCAGCGCATGGAAAACACCATAGAGAAAACAAATCCAAACGAGGTGAAGAATAGAATCGAAACCGATATCATCCCCAAGAGCCCGAACGCCTTGGCCCAATAGGTCAGAAAAATTTCTTTGCTGAAGGCGAATTTCATTAAGCGTAAAATCAATTACAGACTGATCTTCGACAGAGAAAATATTAAGTAACGCAACGATTCCTGCCAATAGAAACAAGACCACAAAGATACTAAAAATTGCCGCCGTCGATTTTGTGTTTAGTCCAAATAGTTTTAACATGTCACCGTAACTGTCTTAGCAAAAATTGATCCAAGATCAGGGTTTTGGGCAACTTCTTCGTCACTAAAAACCAAATCTGAAAGCGTCGTTCCATTCTCTAAATTGTCATCAGGATGGGTAACACGATGAGTACAAGCACTCATCGTCGCAGGAAGATAAGAAACTGTATTATCTTCGATAACATCAATAGCAATAAAATAAGATGGATCATACATCTGCATCTGAATTGCCGTACCTTGGGTGATCGGTTCTTCAAGTTCCAATCGAAACCTTAATAAGAGACGGTTATTGAGCACAGCTCCATCAGCAATAATTTCTTTTTTATAAAGGGGGCTATATTTATCGTCTCTTTTAACCTTCAAAAAATAGTCCCACTCCCGCAAATTTCCGACGGCCTCTCTCGCAAAGGTTAACAACTCTGTTTTCTCAACTTCACCGCTCTGATCCTTATCCAAATCAGGCAGCAAAGAAGCCGTGTAGAGATCATCAAAAATCCACACAGGTTCCAGAGCAGAGATTTCTCCTGCATCATTTCGATGGATTATAACCGCAGCATCAACCCAAACATGCGGATGGGATTGTGCATAAGCAGGATAGAGCAAGGTAAGTAGAAGTCCTGCACAAAATACCTGCCTCCAGCCCTGCTTTATCCAGCTCAGCCCTACTCGTTTACAAGAAATCACTCTAACCTGTTCCTTTAAAGATAACCGTCACGATTTAAGTCACATAAAATTATGACGGTAAAACGGCATTAGTTATATTATAACATTTTAAAAATACAAGTTACCGAATTCACAATCACGCTCTTTCAGGAATGGCAGGATGCTCTCGCCCCTATTCCATAGCCTTAGCGCGCATTTCAAGCGCCGCAAGTTCTGATGCTTTTGCATAGTTATTTGCTTCTTTTCGATACGCGACAAAGCTATCGAAAATTTCTTTCGCCAATGAACTTGTTTGGCTGATTTCAATCAGCGTTTCTTCCGATGCTGTGTAAAGCGCCTTCATCACATCATCCGGGAAGCGACGTAATTCAACTCCCTCTTTTGCCAACAGGGGTTCGAAAGACTTCACATTTCCATAAGTAAAATCAGCATAGCTCTCATTTGCAGACGCCATAACGGCACGCTTTACAATCTCTTTCAGATCATCTGGCAAAGCATCATAAGCTTCTTTGTTAACCATTGCTTCCAATGCAGGACCAATTTCGTGGAACGCTGGCATATAATAGTAATTCGCAGCTTTATAGAGCCCGAATGCAATATCGTTCCAGGGCCCCACCCATTCCGCGGCATCAACAGTACCCGATTTCATAGCCGCAAAAATCTCACCCGGTGGCATCAAAACAACATTCACACCCAACTTCCGCATGACCTCTCCGCCCAAGCCCGCGATTCGCATCTTGATACCTTGTAAATCTTCGAGACTATTGATTTCTTTACGGAACCATCCTCCGGCTTGTGGCCCGGAAGATCCGGCGTAAAAAGGTAAAACACCAAAGGGTTCATAAGCCTTCTGCCAAAGATCTTGCCCACCTCCGAAGTAAAGCCAGCCAGTATATTCAGCAACACTCAGCCCAAAAGGGACACCCGTGAAAAAATGAAAGACCTTGTCTTTCCCCTGCCAATAATAAGGCGTTGCATGCCCCATCTCCGCAACACCATTGGACACGGCATCGAAGACTTCAAAGGGGGGAACCAACTCTCCACCAGCATAAACATCAACGCGTAAGCGGCCACCGGACATCGTCGTAATCATCTCGGCTAAACGCTGAGCATTCATCCCCACGCCAGGCGAATTGCGCGGCCAACTCATGGCCATTTTCCAAGTTATTGTATCCTGAGCCTTAACGACAGTGGGGGCGGCAAGTGTCGCGGCACCAGCGGTGACCAAAGCTCCAAGAGCTTGTCTTCTACCCAGAACCTTAGATCGTTGATCCTGATTTTTGCAGGTTTCTGTCGTCGTCTTTTTGTCGGTCATTGCGGCCCCCATAATTTATATGAAAAAACACTTTACCTTCTCTCCTATAAGACGCAATGCCCGAGAAGATCATCTCACAAAAATAACTTCGGGCCAGCTCTGAAATGAAGCCCTTTAAGCAGACGAAGATATAGAGGACTGTTCTGGTTCCAGAAAAAAGGCAGTAAGAGTTGCAACAACAAGCATTGCTGTTGATGCCAATAAACAAGCTTCAAGACCGGCATATTGAAAGATCAACCCGGAAAGCAGCGTACCCACAAGGCGGCCAATGGCATTGGCCATGTAATAGAACCCAACATTAAGAGCAACTTTGTCTGCATCAGAGCACGCAACAATCAGATAAGAATGCAGAGAAGAATTAACAGCAAAGACAAAGCCGAAGACGAGAAGCCCCACCAGAAGAAAAGTGCCAGAAAAAGGTAAATCATGCCATAGAATAGCTGCGATAACGGCAGGTAAAACCGCCAATACAATCCCCCAAAAACGTGCAGCCACAATCCCGGAACGAGGGTCTTTTACTTTTTTAGTTAATTTTGGCACCAGCGCCTGAACAATACCATAACCAATGACCCAAAGCGCCATAAACGCACCGACTTCATCAAAAGACCAGCCAAGAGTAGAATAGAGAAAAACTGGTAACCCAACCACAAACCAAACATCTCTCGCTGCAAAGAGAAAAATCCGCGCAAATGAAAGAACATTTATGGCTCTGGATTTTGAAAAGAGCTCCTTGGCACGAATTTTTTGTTTTGCCTTGCCCAAATCAACCTTCACGATCAGAGATGTCGTAACGAGAACGACAATTAAACCCAAAGCCATTGAAAGCAGAGAATCTTCAAACCCGATCCATTCCAGCAAAACACCGCCGAGGAGAAAACCAAGACCTTTGAGAGCATTTTTAGAGCCCGTTAAAATAGCGACCCATCGAAACAAAGTTCCTTTGTCTTCCCCATCATCTTTCGCCACAAGCTTCACAGCAGACTTAGAGCTCATTTTCGTCAGGTCTTTGGCAACACCTGATAACGCCTGTGCCCCCATCACATAGATGATCGAAAAGTCGATTGACCACTCGGCATGTAATTGAGAGAGCAATCCCAGCGCCACAATCTGGATAATAAGCCCCAAGAAAAGGGTTAGCCTTAGCCCAAACCGCGCCGCAATCCATCCCCCAACAAAGTTGGTTACAATCCCCATCGCTTCGTAAAGCAAAAACAGATAAGCCAAATCAAGTGGGGTAAACCCAAGACGATGGAAGTGTAACAATACCAACATGCGCAGGGCACCATCCGTCAGGGTAAAACCCCAATAGGCTGCTGTTACAGCACTGTAGCTACGTAAATCAGACATTGAATCTACCCGTCAATTTTAATCCCGGTCAGCTCTAATTATAGTTGTTTAACTTAATTTTTGCTCAAGGCGTGAAGAGTGAAATGTAGGTATTTCTACATGAACGATGCAACAACCCACAAGATACCGGGAGAAAGAGTTAAGTTAAGCAACTAGAGTGAAGATCACGACTGATCATGGACAGTAAATCAGACATACGATTTACATATCCCCATTCGTTATCATACCAGGCATAAATCTTCAGATGACGCTTATCCACAACCATGGTGCTTGGGCCATCGATGATTACCGAGCGAGGGTCATTGACAAAATCGGTAGAGACAAGTGGCCGGCTTTCAAACCCGAGAATATCCTTCAGCTCACCATCTGCAGCTAACTGAAAAAGCTGATTAACCTCTTCCGCTGTTGTATCCCGCGCCAGCTCAAAGACACAATCGGTCAAAGAAGCATTTAACAGGGGTACCCTTACTGCGTGACCGTTTAATTTCCCTTTTAATTCCGGGTAGATCATCGTAATCGCGGTTGCAGAACCCGTCGTCGTCGGGATCAAAGAATTAAGCCCTGATCGGGCGCGGCGTAAATCCTTGTGCGGCGCATCAACCATGACCTGTGTATTGGTAACATCGTGAATGGTTGTAATGGAACCACGTTCAATACCCAAAGCTTCGTGGATTACCTTAATAACAGGGGCAATACAGTTCGTTGTACAGGATGCAGCAGTTAAGATGTCATCCTTGGCCGGGTCATAAAGATCTTCATTAACGCCATAGACCAAATTAGGAACCCCTTCTGACTTAACAGGCGCAGCCACCAGAACCTTTTTCACCCCCTCATCAAGATAAGGGGTCAGGGCTTCTCTGCTTTTGAACTTGCCCGAACATTCAAGAACCACATCCACACCACGATCGGCCCAACCGACATGGGATATGTTTTTTTCTTCAGAAAAACTCACAGCCTGCCCTTCGATGATGATGGTATCCCCCTCAACATCAATAGCTTTATCCCACCGGCCATGGACGGTATCAAATTCCAGCAAGTGGGCCGCGCACTCTACGCCCCCACTGATTTCATTGATATGAACAATGTCGATGCCCTCCATGTCCCACGCCGCCCGCAGCACAAGTTTTCCCATACGGCCAAAGCCATTAATGCCCACACGTACTGCCACAGTTTTGATCCTTCTATTCTTGATATTCGTCCTGTAAAAACACTATTTCGAAAATATTCGAAATATCGAGTAACGCAAATGAATTTTTCATGACGGCTCTGATAAAAGTCGCAATTAAATTCCTATTAGCGGAATGAAAGCATCATAAATAAATCTTGTTGGCCTCACCCTCTTGCTTCTGACATCATCACTGTAATGAGCTTAAAGAAACAAGCCACAAGTACGTCAGCAGATATCCGGAAACCTAACATGCCCTCCTCTAACGCCCGCTATTCTCGGTATGATATCCTTTTCGAGCCAATAAAAATTGGCCCCGTTACCATGAAAAATCGATTTTATCAGGTGCCACATTGTAATGGGATGGGGTATGCTCGCCCGCAAAGTCTTGCTGCCATGCGTGGTATCAAGGCCGAGGGTGGTTGGGGGGCCGTCTGTACAGAAGAAGTTGAAATTCATCCTTCATCAGAGATCTCTCCCTCAATCGAAGGGCGGCTTTGGGATAAATCTGACATTCCCGCCCACAGATTAATGACCTCTGCGGTCCACGAACATGACGCACTCGCGGGAATTGAGCTTGTTCACAACGGATTCCACGCTCCCAATAGGACATCTCGGCTGCCCCCTATGGCTCCATCTCCAATACCTGTTGATTCCTACGACCCAGTTCATGCGCGTGCTATGGATTTAACGGACATCAAGAATTTCCGAAAATGGCATCGTCAGGCAGCGTTAAACGCGCGCGAAGCAGGTTACGACATTATCTATGTCTATGCTGGCCATTGTATGACCACCCTTATGCATTTTATGTTGGAACGCTTTAATCACCGAAGTGACAACTACGGAGGCACCATCAAGAACCGCGTACGCCTAACCCGTGAAGTTATCTCTGAGGTGAAAGATGCCGTTGGCGATCAATGTGCCATCGCCTTTCGTTTTGCCGTCGATGAACTTATGGGCAAAGGCGGTATGACCTCTGAAGGGGAAGCGCAAGAAGTTGTCGGACTTCTCGCCGAACTTCCAGATCTTTGGGATGTTAATATCAGTGGTTGGTCACATGATTCGTCAACCGCGCGTTTCGAACCGATCGAAGGTTATCAGGAAAAATACACATCTTTTGTGAAGTCACTAACCACTAAACCCGTTGTTGGCGTGGGGAGATTCACTTCACCAGATGCCATGGTTTCCCAAATCAAACGCGGCGTCCTCGACCTCATTGGGGCTGCACGCCCCTCAATCGCCGATCCTTTCTTACCAAACAAAATAGCCCAGGGACGCATTGATGAAATACGCGAATGCATCGGATGCAATATCTGTGTTAGCGGTGATAATCTCAGCGTCCCAATTCGTTGTACTCAAAACCCCACAATGGGTGAAGAATGGCGCCGTAAGTGGCATCCGGAAAAAATCGCACCCAAGGCATCAGACAGTTCTGTACTTGTTGTTGGTGCGGGTCCATCAGGGCTTGAAGCAGCCTTGCAACTTGCCAACAGAGGTTATCAGGTCACCTTGGCAGAGGCAGGAAAAGATCTTGGTGGGCGAGCCACAAAAGAAAGCCAGCTCCCAGGTCTATCCAGCTATGCCCGAGTTCGGGACTATCGTGTAAATCTTCTCACTCAAATGGCGAATGTTGAAATTTACAAAGACAGCCCACTTGATGAAGATGCCATACTGGACTTTGGATTTCCTCACGTCTTGCTGGCGACGGGGTCTCATTGGCGACGAGACGGCACCGGACGGTATCATCAGCACCCTATTCCGGGGCTGGACACCATTCCGAGCTTTACCCCCGATGATATAATGGACGGAGAGATCCCCACAGGACATATTGTCATATTTGATGATGATCACTATTACATGGGCGGCGTGCTCGCCGAAAAACTTATCAACGCCGGACACAAGGTAACCTTGGTTACACCAGCAGCAAAGGTATCGGCATGGAGTGAATACACGCTTGAACAAGAAAAGATACAGGCAAAGCTTATCAATCTTGGCGTAGAACTCATCACAAATCAGGCCATATCACATGTGACTGAGAGCAAGATTGAGCTATCCTGTACCTACACAGGAAAAACCAAAAACATCCAAGGTGATAGCTTATTGTTAATAACCGCGAGGTATGCCAATGACGCTTTATTCCATCAGCTGGAAAGCGACCCTGACAAGTTGAACAAAGCTGGAATCAAAACCTTGGAAGTCATAGGAGATGCCTATTCTCCCGGCTCTTTGGCATCCGCAGTTTACTACGGTCATCTTGCTGCGAGATGCCTAGAGGGCGAAAGCTGGGATGCTGCTCTGTTTGGCGGGGAAAGACCTGGCCTGATTTCCTAAACCCGAATTTCAAGCACACATCAGCATATCTGGTTGGCTCGTCTTACCGACCGATGTCTTTATTGGCTCGAATGCATAACTTGTAGAGTTGACCGTAAAGATCTCATTGATTTTGCCTGCGAGTATATAAGCACGTTGCTCAGATACCCCCTCAACAATAATGGAAATAGTTTGTGTATCGTCTGGGGTCGCATCAGCTTTCACATTGCTTGGCGTCGCCCCAATCAATGCAAAGTATTCCAATACGCGCAACAGTGTATTGGGCTCACTCATCGCAACGACATCAAACTCAACCCGCGTGTTTATATTTGTCGTTTCTTGTGTGGTTTTTGGCACAAAATTCATCCCGATT
>NZ_CAKZMP010000167.1 GCF_937128705.1 uncultured Kiloniella sp.
TACACCCCGATCTGGCGTATGAATGATTTGGAAGAGCTGCGGCATATTATCGAAAGCGGCCCATCGTCCGCCGAGATCGATAAGATCAAAATCAGCTATCACTGGCGCGACGCTGCGGAAGGAACGAAAGCATATAAGGAGGATCCAGCTAATGGCAAAACATCTCTCTGACAAACGCCTCCGCCAGTTGGCATTCCTTCCCTACACACTGGAACGGGTGGTCGATTTGATCCTGACAGACAGCGAATACGGGTTACATCATCCTGAAAGCATTTCAGAACGGGATGAACTCTCTAAATCTGTGCCTGTTCTTCGCGATGCACTGGAGCGCATCAGGCAAGAACGTAAAGCCATTGTGAAATCAGGCCGGGCTTATGTTTCCTTGCAACGAGATTACAAAGAGTTATTTCAACGACCCTTGGTAAAACGGAAAACCGGATATGCTTTGATCCTGTTAGTCTATATGTGCCAGCAGTTATTGGAAGAAGGCGGTGACCTGTCAGACAATATTCTTGATGCTGTCAACATGATCACCCCAATCGCAGAAAAGGGATCCAACGCCAAAATGATCGACGGCATGGCCCATTCCGCCGAACGTATGGCCCCGAAAATGATCAAAGAACTCCGTCGCCGCGATTACCTCCTAATCGAAAACATGAGGGTGGCAGTGTGATGGAAATTGTAAAAACTGTTCTTTTCTGGTTTTATTCTATTAACGGGGGAGTGAACTATTAATGTCTAAACGTGTGACAGTTACCGAAGCTGATATGCGCCGGGCTTTAAGGGCTTCCATAAAAAGTGGGCTGACTGTGAATGAATGCGTCATGACATCATCAGAAGTGCGGATTATTTACGCATCTGATGGTGAACAGGAGGTAAAACTGGTGAAAGAAGCCAAGCCCAAAGATTGGTAAAGGATACGATCTTTGCGTGTAAACCTTCCCGGGTTGATTGTTGAAAAACTTCCATCAGGAAATCACCGTATCCGTGTGAGGGTAGAAGGTGATCCAAACAGACGTATTCGCATTTATGTAGAGCTTGATCACAAAGATTTCTCTGAACACTATCATGCGGCCAGAGCCGGCATCGAAATTAAACCAGAAGCCAAGCCATCCGATCGGGCTATTCGTGGTTCTGTAAACTGGCTCACGCATAAATATCTGGAACATCTGGAAGTCCAAGTTGAAGCAGGGGCTTGTTCACCGAAGACATTCAAACAAAAGAAATATGCATTAGAATTTTTGCGGGAAGATTGCGGCGAATATTCCATGCGGATGCCTACGTCGGAAATTATCAAGATCAGGGATAAAAAAGCGAGTACCCCGGCTGCGGCTGATGCTTTGGTGAAGTCAATCAAGTCTATGTACAAATGGGCAGTAGAGTACGGAATTCTTGATTTTAACCCCGCAATCGGGATTAGTTACATCGATAAAGGAAAAGGCGGGGCTATTCCCTGGACTGTCGAAGATTTAAAAATATTTAGGGAGAAGCATCCTTTTGGTACCAAAGCCCATCTTGCCCTTACAATCTTTATGTTTACAGCCTGTCGTATTAGTGACGTCGTTCTGCTGGGGCGAGATAACGAATTTGAAAGGGCAGGGGTTAAGGGGATTGGTTGGCAACCAGCAAAAGCTAATTCGCCTTATGTTGAAATTCCTATGCTGCCGCCTTTGATCAAGGCAACCAGAAAAGCCGAAATACTGGGCAAAACATACTTGCTAACGGATTACGGAAAGCCCTTTGCAACGCCTGATTCCTTTGGCTCAAACTTTCAGGACTGGTGCATCGAGGCCGGATTACCGCATTTATCCAGCCATGGTATCCGCAAAGCAGCTGGTAACCTGTTAGCTGAAGAAGGATGCAGCCAATACCAGATCATGTCCATTCACGGCCACAGCAGATCAAAAACATCTGAGATATACACAAAAGACGACGAGCGATGGAAGCTAGCCACCGACGCAATGCAAACGTTAGAAAATATGGATTGGTAGCTGGTTTATTCAACCAGCTTCAAATGTGAATACTTCTGCCCTTTTTCATCAGGAACACCGCCTAACCGAGTAAAGCTCGGCGTATCTTCTCCAATTCCAGCACACAGTTTATCTAGGTAATCGTATTTTAGATCCCATTTATCTCTATCTGTCTCACGATTTAGTTCAGCTATAAGATTTAATATCTCTGGATATGTTTTAAGGCGAATGCTGGGACTTACTTTATTCAGGCTATAAGTGCCCTTGCGTCGAAGCGAAGGAAGAACCTCAGACGTTACCCATTTCCTGAAATATTTAGCTTCTGGTTTTGTCGATGTGAAGATCAAGGAATAAAGACCAGATTCATTGATAATGGACATTTCTTGTCGCCCACCAAGGGTGTCATTAATAGTGACACCCTTTTCATCGTCATCCAATCTGGTCAGGGCTTGGCGTGAATTGTTGATGTCAAGTATTTGGCAAACATCTTTTGCAATGAACCAAGGCTCACCTTCGATAATGATTGATCTTACATGTCCTTGATTTTCAAAGTAATTTGAGATTATCCCATACATAGTATCCATGTCGCATCCCCAGTATAAATGATAGCTAAATATGTCTTTGTTAAAGGATCCCCGTAGTATGGGTACCCTTTAAGCATTCATACCGAAATTATACAGCATATCATTAGAAGCGTTAAACCGTTTCTTCTGGGTGATATTATCAACGTGATATTTGACCAGATAAATAAGCCAAAAGTATCCAATGTGTCCCACGACCTGTTTCTGCGTGGGACAGAATAGGGGTTATGCTGTTGATTTGTATGAGTATTTATGTGTGAAATGGATCCGGGACCAGGATTCGAACCTGGACTGAAGGAGTCAGAGTCCTTAGTTCTACCGTTAAACTATCCCGGATCAGGGTTCAGCGTTTTAAATATTCTGGCGGATCACTCTAAGCCAGATATGCTGATAACGGTGACTTGCGGGGCTTCGTATAGTCCCTTGGTACAAATCTTACAACACATTTTTGCTTCTTGAGGTGTTTTTTTGCTTTTGAGGCACTTTTCGGGCCTTGGTGGTGAATAGATGTTGATTTTTGCCCCGATGAATTCGTAAGAAGGGAGTACCGGATTGTTGTCCGGTTGTATCAGGAGCAAAATTTTTGACGGTTACTTCGCAGGCCCGTAAAAAAGCCTTGTCTAAAAAGGCGGCAAAACGGGCGGATAACAATGTTTACGCCGCAATAGATTTGGGGACAAATAACTGTCGCCTGTTGATTGCGCGTTCCAGCCGTAAAAATTTTCGTGTTCTTGATACCTTTTCCCGCATTGTCCGTTTGGGCGAAGGGCTGAGCCAGACAGGTAAACTGTCGGAAGAGGCCATGCGCCGTACGCTTTCTGCGCTTAAGATCTGTACCAGTAAACTCAAACGTCGTGGTGTGACAAAGTTGCGTTGTGTTGCGACCGAGGCCTGTCGGCGGGCGGCTAACGGGGATGATTTTATCAAGCGGGTCAAGCAGGAAACCGGGTTGGATCTGGAAATTATCGATAACTCGGAAGAAGCATCGTTGGCCATTATGGGTTGTGCACCTTTGCTAAACCCTGACCTGCCCGAAGCTTTAATCTTTGATATCGGCGGGGGCAGTACCGAGGTCAGCTGGATTCGTCTAGGGGATAAAGAATCCTCGCCAGATAAAACGAACGCGCCAGATAATGCGAAAGCGACGGCATCTAAATCTGATGTGCCCAAACCTGTTATGCCGGCCCCAATTATGCCAAGTCCTATCATGGAAGACTGGTATTCGGTTTCCAAAGGGGTTGTGACCCTTGCCGAGAAATACGGTGGCCGGGATATCACGGCGGAAATTTATCAACAGATGGTTCAGGAAATCTATGATGACTTCCTGATTTTTGAGAAAAAACACGGTTTTGCCCAACGGGTCCGCGATGGAAAGTTGCAACTCTTGGGAACATCCGGCACGGTGACGACGCTTGTCGGGGTGTATAAAAAGCTTCCACGTTATGACCGCAATCGGGTTGATGGTACCCTGATCAATTGTGATACCGCTATTGGCCTCTGCCACAAGATTGCTAGCATGACCTATGCACAACGGGTGGCAAACCCCTGCATAGGTAGTCAGCGCGCCGATTTGGTGGTTGCGGGCTGCGCTATTTTTGAAGCCTTGGCCAAGCTTTGGCCTGTTGCGCAACTACGCGTTGCTGACAGGGGCCTGCGCGAAGGTATTCTCTATAAGTTGATTAGCGAAGGTTAAGCCCTTTCGGTTCTATTGGGGGATGGTGCGTTCGGGACGTCTCTTCCTCGGGCCGTCTTTTAACAGAATATCTTCTATTCTTTATTTTAAGATCAAATTGATACTCTGGATTTTAAGGTCAAACAGATACTCTGGGCCTTGTTGTGTGATAATTTTATTTCTGGGCTGGTGATGAGACATTTGAGATTTTATCAGTCCTGATGTATAGCCCTGTTAAGAAATGGAACGCCAATAAGTCTGGTGTGTCGTATACTATTGTCTTTTGATCCTGTGATCATGTGTCAGAAAGCGGAAGAATGAGCTCTTCAGGTAAATCCAAAAAAGGTGGCTCGCGCCCAAGCAGTAACCCTTCGGGGCGGGGGCTGAAAGTCCGTGTGAAAACTGCGGCTCGGCGTTCGAACTCTTCTGCGCGCTGGTTGAACCGTCAACTCAACGATCCCTATGTTCAGGAAGCCAA
>NZ_CAKZMP010000168.1 GCF_937128705.1 uncultured Kiloniella sp.
CCTCGCCCAAATAAAAAATCAACGTAATAATGTGAATTTTCGTGGATCAAGCCTTTGGATATCAGTTCCGAGACCACGGCTGCAACGCCACCTGCCCTGTGGAAATCCTCGGCAAGATATTGTCCCGCAGGTTGAAGATTGACGAGTAAAGGCACATCCAGACCATGTTTTTCCCAGTCTTCAATATCGAGTTCAACCCCAATATGTCGCGCAATCGCTGTTATGTGGATCGGCGCATTCGTTGACCCACCAAGTGCAGAGTTCACGACGATGGCATTTTCAAATGCCTCTCTTGTCAGAATATCCGAGGGCTTGATGTCCTTGTTCACCAGCTCAACGATACGGCGGCCGGTTTCATAGGATATCTGCCCACGTTCACGATAAGGTGCTGGAATAGACCCCCCACCCGGAAGCTGCATGCCCAACGCTTCGGAAAGCGAGTTCATGGTCGATGCTGTCCCCATTGTGTTGCAATAGCCGGCAGAGGGTGCGGAATCTGCGGCGCGTTTCATGAAATCTTCGTAGTTGATCTCTCCCTTGGCATGCAGCTCACGTGCTTCCCAAATCGCCGTCCCGGACCCGCAAAGACGCCCGCCTGAATAGCCATTGAGCATTGGTCCACCGCTTAACACAATCGCAGGAATATCAACCGTGGCCGCCGCCATCATACAGGCTGGTGTGGTCTTGTCGCATCCGACGGTCAGCACAACGCCGTCCAACGGATAGCCGTAAAGCACCTCGACCAGTCCCAGATAAGCAAGGTTACGGTCCAGTGAAGCCGTAGGTCGTTTACCTGTTTCTTGTATCGGATGAACGGGAAATTCCAGTGCAATTCCCCCGGCGTCACGAATACCATCACGTACGCGCTTGGCCAGTTCAATATGGGGGCGGTTACAAGGGGAAAGATCTGACCCGGTTTGTGCAATACCGATAATAGGCTTTCCGGATTGAAGCTCTTCGCGGGTCAAGCCATAGTTCAAATAGCGTTCAAGGTAGAGCGCGGTCATATCGGGATGATCAGGATTATCAAACCAAGCCCGGGATCGTAATTGTGGTTTTTTCTTTGACGTCAGTTTATTTGGCATAAGTCACTTCCTTAGCGGCCGGTCAAGCCTGGGAATGCGATAAGCAAGCCCACGGCGACAATCTGTATACAAATAAAGGGGAGTAGTGATCGGAAAATAACACCTAGACTAATGTCAGGCGGTGCCACTGACTTAAGATAAAAGGCCGCTGGCCCAAAAGGAGGCGAGAGAAAACTAACCTGCATATTCATGGCAAAGAGAACACCGAACCACACGGGATCATATCCGAGTGAAATCACAATCGGCACAAAGATCGGCATGGTCAAAAGTGCGATACCAACCCAATCAAGGAACATGCCAAGGACAAAAAGTATCAGCATCATAACCAGGATAATGACGATACCGTTGTCGGAAATTCCTGTAATTAAGCCCGAGACAAAATTAATCCCGCCCATAAGATTAAAGACCCCGACCAACGCACTTGCGCCAATACCGATCCAGACAATCATCCCGCAGGTCGACAGTGTTTGAACCGCTGCTCCCTTGAACATGGTAAAGGTGAACTCGCCACGGATAATGACAGAGAGCAAGACCCCTGCGACGCCAACAGCCGAAGCTTCTGTGACAGAAGCAATCCCTCCATAGATCGACCCAAGAACAAAGATCACCACCATGATTGGCAGAATAATCCCCTTCAGCAATTTTAGTTTGTCTTTCAGGGGAATAGGTTCAACTTCGGGCGCTGGCGCCAGATTTGGGTTGAGGTAGCAGCGGATTAAAACATAAGCAACATAGAAACTTGCCAACATCAATCCAGGAATAAAGGCCGAGGTAAAGAGGTCACCAATGGAAACGCTGGCTGTTAATCCGTAAATAATGAGCACAATAGAAGGCGGCACCATTGTTCCAAGAGATCCCCCGGCGCAAACGACACCAATGGCCAGGTTCCGATCATACCCCTGACGAAGCATCTGCGGCAGAGCCAACAGACCCAGCAGGATGATCTCTCCACCGATAATCCCACTCATAGCGGCAAGCACAACGGCAACAAATATCGTCTGAATGGCAACCGATCCTCTTACGCGGCCCCCGACAAGCTTCATGGCATCAAACAGATCCCGTGCAATCCCGGATCGATCCAACAGCGCGGCCATCAGAACAAACATGGGCACCGAGACAAAAACAAAAGAGGACACAAAAGAATAGACCCTGCTGGTGATCAGGGGAACGGCCATGGGGCCAAACCACCCCAGTGCAAACACCAGCGCAACAAGGAGTGTAACAAAGGCAAGTGGCATGCCGGTCATCAATAGGACCAACAGCATAACAAACATGACCAGCGTCCCGTATTCAACGCCGAGCAAAGAAAGATCAATCATCATTTAGTTCCGGTATCAGGCGTCTTTTGGGGATGGTTTATTACGGATATGAGAAAACGCATAAACGATGAATTGCACGGTCATCACAACCAGCACGGCAAGAAGAAACATTTTCAACAAGGCCGGGATTGGTGGGTTCCAGGCACTGCCACTGGTTTCAAATCGCAATTCACCACCTGGGGTATAAATAGCGCGTTTGACCAACAACCAAGCGGCATAGGAAAAAAAGGCCGTCGAAATGGCACAGGTAATATATATACCAACATCCAAACAGCGTTTCACCCTGGGGCCCACGTAATCATAAATAATCACGACGCGGATATGCTTGTTGTGAGAGGCCGAAAACAGGCCACCAAAAATAAATCCGACAGCACAGAGAAATGTTGTCGTCTCGTGTGCCCAAAGCGTCGGGGCATCAAAAACATGACGCAAAACAATTTCGTAAATCAATATCGCCATACTTAAAACAAAACCAAAGGCAAAAACGGAACCCAGTTTATTTATCAGGCTTCCAAAGCGTCCAGATTCCAACGGGACTGTTTCTTTTTCAAGCGCCTCTAGCTGATCCAGAGGCTGGTCATTTTTTTGATCAGTCATAACTTACTCCTGGTCACGACAATACGAAGGGAAAACCTAACCTGAGTAATCTGGCCATAAAAAATATTTCAGGCCAACCAATTACATTAGGCGCGGTTCCCCCTCGTACTGTAAACCTCTTATCAGATTAGGCCCTGACTTGTGAGGTACCCAAGAAGAACATCATATACCTTTTGCGCATTTTCAGAACGGGATGCCACTTTTGCCCATTGATCTTTCGCAATTTTACGGAATTTTGCTCTCTCTTCACCCGACCAGTTGTGAATCGTCAACTCTGGATCTTGGCTGGCTTCTGCAACAGCCTTCAGATCTTTCATCGCCAATTTGGATGTCATATCTATCGCAAAATCACGCACTGAAATTTCTAGAATTTTTTTGAGATCAGCGGGAAGTGCATCACACTTTGTCTTGTTCATAGAAACTTCGATCATCGGCATAGAATGGAAGCCAGGAAACACAGGATGTTTAGCAATGTCGTGCATGCCCTGTGCATGGTTGGTTGAAAACACAGTGTAATCAGCAGCTTCGATTACTTTTTTATCCAGCGAAGTAAACACTTCCGAGCCGGGCAAATTCACCGGCGTAGCACCAGCAGCAGCAAAAACTTCCTGTACCATACCTTCGGGCGCACGCATCTTAAGACCTTTAAGATCGGCAACACCGTCGAGTGGCTTTGCGGAAATGAAAGCTTCAAGCCCCGGTGTGGTTGCGCCAATAAAGTGCAGGCCGTATGGCTCTAGAATTTCGTTCATCAACTCTGAACCGCCGCCATAGTTGATAAAACGCAGCATTT
>NZ_CAKZMP010000169.1 GCF_937128705.1 uncultured Kiloniella sp.
AAGCAAACGTAAATATCAACGGCGGCGAGTTCTTCTCGTTTTTAGGACCTTCTGGATGCGGCAAAACGACGATCCTTCGGGCAGTGTCAGGCTTTAATGAACCGACAGAAGGAACGATCCGTATCAATGGAAGCGATATGCGAGGTATTGGGCCCAACAAGCGTCCGACGGCATTAATTTTTCAGAACTTGGCTCTTTTCCCATTGATGTCTGTGGCTGATAACATTGCCTTTGGCCTAGAAGTTGAAGGTGTGAAGTATATCGAACGCCGTCGTCGGGCTGAAGAGCTTCTAGACCTTATTGCTCTGTCTGGGCAAGGTGACAAGATGGTCTCGGAACTGTCCGGTGGGCAGAAGCAGCGTGTCGCAATTGCCCGTGCTTTGGCTGTTGAACCGGAAGTTCTGCTTCTTGATGAACCACTATCGGCTCTGGATTTGAAACTGCGTCAGCATATGCGTAGCGAGTTGAGGAATATTCAACAGCGTGTCGGTATTACCTTTATTTACATTACGCATGATCAAGGCGAAGCCCTGACCATGTCTGATCGTATTGCTGTTATGTCTGCGGGCGTTATTGAGCAGGTAGGTGATGGCAGCACAATTTATAACGAACCAGAGACAGCATTTGTTGCCTCATTCGTTGGCGAAAATAACCCCTTCTACGGCAAGGTTGTTAAGGTTGATGGTGAGTATGCCCAGATCCAAAACAAATTTGGTTTGCTCAGAGGACGCAACACACAAGACATGAGTGTTGGTGATGCCGCCATTTTGTTCGTGCGTCCGGAAGCGCTCTCTCTTGTTGAAGGTAAAGATACGACACCTGCCGAAAATGTTATCGAAAGCACGATCCTTGCCGAAGAGTTTGAAGGACCTTCGATACATATTCATATGGAAGGAGATACAGAAAAACGTATATCCTTCTCTGTGAGTAACGAGGGTAAGGGCACGCATTTGAAAGTCGGCAATACGGCTAAGATTTGCTTTGACGTAAATCGGGCGATTGTGTTGCCGGAAGGAGATTTAGCTGATGAGTGATTTCCTGTCCGTATTTCTCGCTGTTGTTTTAGCTCTTCTTGTCGCACCAATGCTTCAAAAGAATACAGATACAGTTTGGGCAAGTTTGCGACAGATTACATTCGTCAAGAAAAATGGCGTGCTGGTTTCGACCTACCTACTTGGTGCTGTTTTTATCTGGGTCGGTTTAATGATTATCGCACCCCAGCTTTATATGGTGGATTTTTCATTTAGGGATGGTGCTATTGGGGGGAACCCTGATGCCTATACGCTTAAAAATTATTCCTATCTGATCTTTGGGCGTGATAGTGATGAAAACCTCTTTAATATCCTCCATCTGCAAATTTTCCTTAAAACCATTCTTGCCTCTGTTGGTGTAACGTTATTGGCATTTTTTCTTTGTTACCCAATTGCTTATTATCTTGCTCAAAGCACAAAGGGTGGCACCACACGGTTGTTTTTGATCGCTTTGATCTTACCATTTTGGGTCAATGAAATTCTAAGGGCCTTTGCCTTTCGAATTCTTTTTGGGTCGAGCGGTGTGATCAATGTCACTTTGATGGGGATGGGAATTCTGGACGAGCCCATTGATTTCATCAAGGCCGATGTCGCGATGTATGCGGGTTTGAGTTACGCCTATATTCTGCTGATGGTCTTCCCGATCTATAATGCGATTGAAAGTCTGGATCATAACCAGATTGAAGCGGCCAGAGATTTGGGATCACCGTGGTGGCGTATTCACTATCGCGTGGTTATTCCCTATGCAAAACCGGGTATTGCTTCTGGCTGTACGATGGTCTTCATGCTCTCGGCAGGTGCCTTGGCTGTTCCCCAAATCTTGGGGGGACCAAGCAGTCTCTGGTTTACCCAAATCATCTATGACTGGTTCTTCACAGGTGGTGATTGGTCGCGTGGGTCTGCCTATGCATTTGTCTTGCTCTTCTCCTGCATCATCTTTGTTTTAGCAGTGATGAAGTTCTTCAAAGTTAATTTAGGGGAGCTTGCGAAATGACCTCTGATCTTATTCAGAAGTACATGGTGCGTTTTTATATCGCGGTGTTCTTCTTATATCTTTTCGGTCCGTTGATTTTGATGGGGGTGACAGCTTTTAATACGCCGACCTTCCCGACAGCGATACCGATTGATGAGTTAACAATGAAATGGTTCTCGGTTCTTGCCAATGACAAGGATATGATAAAGGGGATCAAAAACTCGCTCTGGATTGGTTTGGGCGTTGTTTGTTTAGCCGTTCCTATTGGTTTAGCAGCAGCTTTGCTGATGTCACAGGTTCATAAGAAAGCTCAATCGATCTATTACATGATTGTTGTGTCCCCGCTATTGACACCAGGTGTTATTTTGGGGATCTCAACACTGGTTTTCTGGGATCGTCTGGGCGTTTGGGTTGATGCGGATTATAACTCTGTTTTCTACAGTGGTATTTTCCTGTCGGTCATTGGTCAATCAACCTTTATTTCGGCATATTGCATGTTGATTTTCCTGTCCAGACTGCAACGCTTTGATCGTACACAAGAAGAAGCTGCGCTTGATCTTGGGGCGACAAATGTTCAGGTGTTCTGGAAGATTCTTATTCCGTTCCTGCGACCAGCTATAGGATCGGCTGCTTTCCTGGCTTTCCTGACCAGTTTCGAAAACTACAATACAACCCTGTTTACCATTCAGGCGGAAAGTACTTTGACAACGGTTCTTGCTGGTAAAGTGAGACTGGGAACCAATCCGTCGTTAAGTGCTCTGGCTGTTGTTATTGTGGGCATTACGCTGGTTGGTGCTGTAACACATGAAATCTATCGCCGTAGAGAAATGAGACGCGAAGCACTTGCTGCGGAAGCTGCAAAAAGAGCGGCTCATATTGCTGATAAGGGTATGGCGCCTGTGTAATTAGCCTAAGTTAGAAAATTTCAGTTAAAATGAATGGCGGTAAAGTTTAAACTTTACCGCCATTTTTATTGTCTTATTAAGTCTTGATAGAGTTAGGCCTTATTGAAATCTATGCGCCACCATTACCAAAGTGTTCACCGATAATTTCTTCTTTTGTATCCAGTGAAACATCAGAGACAGATTTGGTTGGTCCTGTCTGCTGCCAAGCAATTTTCCAGAAGAGCTCTTTTTCCATTCTGAGAATTTCTATAAATGGATGATAATGTTTGATATCGAAATAGGCTGTGGCTGTTCCTTTTTTATGGTCACCATAGGGGTTTTGAGCGTTTTGCTCACCATAGTCTTTGAATACAGCTAGTCCACAATCCTTACCTTTTTCATTAAATAATCTGATGATTATCTGGGCCTTAGGCTTGTCTGCGGTCGCTTTGGTATTCAAAATCTGCACTGTATATTTTGAAATGCTATGTACGGTTGTTGGCATCATCGGCCTTTCCCCTGCAGTCATTCATATCAAGAATTTTATGCTTGTGAGCTATCTTTAAATTCTATGGCTTAAAATTTTACGGTAAGCCATAGAATAATCACAGCGATTTATACCGTATCCTATCATGTTACTGAAGCATGCTCTATGGATCACAAAATCTGGACTCACCAAATTATAGTTTCTGGTTCAAGTGGTTTTATCAATTTGGCTCAACTGGAACTATCGCCATTATGAAACCACGTGTGACACTTCGATTAAAGCAACTGTCTGTGTAATGATCCAACTAGTTCATCTGAACCTGTTTAACATATCGGTTCATTTTGTTGGATAGAGCTAAGACCCTTAGTGTTGGAAGTGAATCATGACATTAACAGAACAAATGAACGATTTTAGCGAG
>NZ_CAKZMP010000170.1 GCF_937128705.1 uncultured Kiloniella sp.
AGGCATTAACAACCAAAACACTTCGAAAAGAATAGCCTTGGTAACTTGTTGGCCCTTCAATGCACAGACACCGGGACCGCTACGATATATTGTCGAAGGACATTTGATCAAAAACTCTACATCCGACTAACCGAACAATCGCTTTGCAAGAGAGTAAAACAAACTTGAAAGACTTAGTTTCGTTCCAGCCACGCCTGTAGAGTTTCATTCACCTTTTCTGGTAACTCGATATTCGACAGGTGCCCACAGTCTTCCAAAGTCAACAGTTCGGCATTTGGCGCCAAAGAAGTAATTTCTTCGGAACAGTCCACCGGAGTAATCAGGTCATCCCGGCCACAGATGACTTGAACCGGGCACTTTATTTTCGGTAAAAGACCCAAATGGCTTTCACGATCCAGAATAGCGGTTTGCTGACGTACGAAAGCTTCTTGCCCAACCTCTTCGGCCATTTTGTATATTTCAGACGTCAAAGACACATCATCCATTCGATTTGGATGAATAAGAAGTGGCATCAAGTGTGGCGTTACGCCCTTAAACTTTCCTCGCCCAGCTAATGAAAGTAAGCCACGCCTACGTCGTTTTTGTTCAGGGCTATCCGCACGCGCTTTTGTATCAATCAACGCCAAGCGCTTCACCCGCTCTGGCGCAATCCGCATAATTTCGAGTGCAACATACCCCCCCATAGATAACCCGACGAGATTGAATTTGCCACGCACCTGCTTCAAAGCATGCAGCGCCAGTTCATTTATGGAACTTGCTTGGGTTAGATCAGATACTTCGCAAAGATACTTGTCTTTAAAAAAGTCCAACTGTGGCGCCCACAGTCGTTCGTTACACAACAAACCTGGTAGAAACACCAGACGTTCTTTTTCTGTCATAAAATTAATCGTTTTCTTTGAGTAGGCTGGATAATTTTTTAAATTCAGGCGTACCTGCTTTTTTCAGCATTTCAAACATTACCATCTCGCTCGAAACAACTTCAGCACCTGACCTGATCATACGATCCAACGCCAATTGTCGGTTCTCATTAGTACGCGAGCCAATAGCATCAGCCACAACAAAAACATCAAATCTGTCTGCCAGCAATTCTAAAACAGTCTGCTGCACACAGACATGTGCTTCAACACCCGTTACGATAACTTGACGTCGTCCCGTTTCTTTTAAGGCGGACATAAAAGGTGCACAGCCGGCAGAGCTGAAAGAGATCTTTTCGAACACATTTTTTTCTGTGTAAAAATCACGTAGCTGTTCAACTGTATGACCAAGCCCTTTGGGATATTGCTCGGTCACCAGAATGGGCACAGATAATTCGGACGCTGTTTTTAAAACCAGTTCATTGGCTTTCAGGATCGAAGGGAGTTCAGGAATAGCTGGTGCCAATCTCTCTTGCACATCTATGACAACAACAACCGAATCTTCTGCAGACATCAACATCTTTAAAGTGCCTCTAGCAAGTTAAGTAACCTCTATTGACTTAAACATCACAGGGTTAAAATTAAACAATAATATCACTTTATGTCCTGATTTAACGATTTTCCGCACCTAAAACACAGTACAAATTGACTTTTTCAAAGCTTTCCGTATTATGCGCACGTCGCTTCTGGAAAGCACGCGTAAGTTTTTACGCATTTCTGCTTTTTTTTGACTAACGCTCAAGCGTAACTAAGGAATACATGAGCTTTTCTGATCTTGGATTAAATCCAAAACTCCTGCAGGCTGTCGAGGATGTTGGCTATACAACACCTACGCCTATTCAGGAACAAGCAATCCCCTACGTGTTAATGGGTCGTGATGTAATGGGCTGTGCTCAAACCGGGACAGGTAAAACTGCTTCGTTTACGCTGCCTATGATCGAAATGCTGTCCAGTGGTCGGGCGCGCGCAAGAATGCCGCGTTCTTTGATCCTGACACCAACACGTGAACTTGCCCATCAGATTTCGGAAAATTTCGAAAACTATGGAAAATACAGCAAGCTTAGCAAAGCTCTCCTTATCGGAGGCTCTTCCTTTGCGGAGCAAACAAAGCTCCTCGAACGCGGCGTTGACGTTCTGATTGCAACACCTGGTCGCCTTCTCGATCTTTTCGAGAGAGGCAAGATCATGCTTGTTGATACCAAGCTGTTGGTTATCGACGAAGCAGACCGGATGTTGGATATGGGCTTCATTCCCGATGTGGAGAAAATTGTCTCTTTGCTTCCTCCGCTAAGACAGACACTCTTTTTCTCTGCAACGATGGCCCCGGAAATCAGAAAGCTTTCTGATAAATTCCTCAGCAATCCAAAAGAAATCTCTGTGACGAAACAGGCATCAACTGCCGAAACTGTCGAGCAGACGATTATCAAGATTGATGGTGGTCCGAAAGAAAAACGAGAAGCTCTGCGTCAAATCATGGCCAGCGAAG
Organism: uncultured Kiloniella sp.; assembly: GCF_937128705.1. Classification (GTDB taxonomy): domain Bacteria; phylum Pseudomonadota; class Alphaproteobacteria; order Kiloniellales; family Kiloniellaceae; genus Kiloniella. The sequence continues at coordinate 2,401 of NZ_CAKZMP010000170.1, forward strand.
GTGAAATTCAGTCTGCGATTTTATTCTGCAACAGAAAAAAAGACGTGGATATTCTGAATAAATCTCTGAATGTACATGGCTTTTCTGCTGCAGCTCTCCACGGCGATATGGTTCAATCGTCCCGTATGGAAACTCTCAGCGACTTTAAAGAAGGCAAAGTTAAGCTTTTGGTCTGCTCCGATGTTGCTGCACGTGGCTTAGATATTCCAGCTGTATCACACGTATTTAATTTTGATGTTCCCGTTAATCCTGAAGATTATGTTCACCGAATTGGTAGAACTGGGCGCGCAGGACGTGAAGGTAAAGCATTCACAATCGCTACAATTGAAGATTACAAGGGGTTACGTAACGTGTTGACGACTATCAATAGCGGCATCCCCGTCGTTTCTCTTGAAGGCTTTGATAGCTGGACCGACGAAGAAGCTGCATCTTTGAAGGGCCGTAGACGTCGTCGCCCAACAAAAGTAACCGCAAAAAGTAGTGATGCCAAAGAAACAAAACCAAGCCGTCGTCGCAAGAAATCCGATGATGTTGCTGAGGATGTTTCATCAGAAGCTACGGCAACAACAGCTGTAGACAGCGGTGCAGACGAAAAACGTAGTGCGAAAAAACCAGTACGAGCTACCCGTCGCAAAACCAGACCTACCGCAGTTATTGGTGAGCGAGAACCTTCATCAGAGCCAAGTAATCCTACTAGCTCTTTTGGAGATCACACACCTGCTTTTATTCTTCGGGAAGCAAAGGTGGCGTAGAACGCTCACTCAAGTAAAATAAAAAAGGCGTTCATTTTGAACGCCTTTTTTATTTCCTGGATCAGATTAAATGTTCCAGGCTTTTAAACAATAAATATTGATGCTCTACAATAAAGTGGTATTCATTAAGAATAAACACCCTTCCTGCGCCGCTTCTACTCTTAAATCCGGCGCCCCAAATTTAGAGCATCCGTATGAACAAAGATTCCGCCCTTCCTTTTGGCGTTCCCTACTCACTTTTTTATATCTTTGTTTTCATGACCATGGGCATTATCTTGGTGTTCTGGCCACTTTGGTTATCAGAAAGAGGCCTTAGTAAGTCAGAAATTGGAAATATACTTTCCATACCCCCGTTCCTCATGCTGCTGGTTTCACCGGCCATTGCCTTCGTTTCAGAAAAAAGTGGCTATAGCAGAGCCGTACTCTTTGCAACGGCATTAATATCTTGCGGGTTCTTCTTTGCTTTTTATTTTGCTGAAGATTTTTATCTTTACCTCTTACTTCAAGCTGGCGCATCCTGTTGTTTTCTTTCGCTTATCCCTTTAGGGGACAGCCAAACACTTAAGGCAGTTCGACTTTATGATTTAAATTATGGACGGATAAGGCTTTGGGGATCTATTTCATTCATTGTCACAAGTTTTGGCGTTGGCTACCTTTTAGATACCATCGATATTAACTGGACGCTTTGGCTCATTTTATGCGCCCTTATTACTGTCGCATTCTTCAGCTTAATCCTGCCTCAGCTCCCTAAAGAGCAAGAAAAATCACAAGGAAACCCACGAATATTCCTCAGAAAACCAAGCTTCCTTTTCTTCATCCTAGGAGCAGGTATGATTATCGGCAGCCACGCTGCTTACTACGCTTTTGGCTCTCTCTACTTAACATCACTGGGGTACAGCAAAAGCCTAATTGGATTTATCTGGGCCTTTGGGGTTATGGCCGAAGTCATCCTATTTGCATTCAGTAACAAGCTGTTTAAAAGTGCGCGCTCTTTACATCTAATCATTATCGGAAGTATTGCCGGTATGATCAGATGGGGGACACTCGGGTTTAGTGACAGCATGATTTTAATCATAGGCATCCAAGTTTTACACGCTCTTACATTCGGCCTAACCCATCTGGGGTCCATGTCATTTATAACAAAGCATGCCCCCAAAGATGTCTCGGCTTCTGCGCAAAGTCTTTATTCTAGTATTGCTAATGGCTTGATGATGGGCCTATCAATTTTCGTCTCAGGCTTGCTGTTTGACATTGATCCCTCATATGCCTTTCTTGCTATGGTCGGCATGGCAGCAACTGGCGGAACAATTATATGGATAGTTACGAAGATTGTACCACCGAGCAGTGCCCCGCCGGCAAAAGAATATACGCATCAAGAACTACCTTGAACGGTAAAGAATTATTAGTATTTCTATAGTTACAATAGAGATGTTCTAATGGATTCTCTTAACGACAAGAGAGAGCCGCGTTTTGATGGAAACTAAATCCGTATCTGCTGTTAATTTTATGGATCATAATTATTGAAATTACCTCCTAAACATATCTTTGCGATCGCGTCTCTTTTATTTATTTTTCCAGTGGTGAAAAATAGTATTGCCGCTGAGGATCAACCAGTCACGATGGCTTGCAGCTCTTTTCCTCCCTATAAAATAGAAAACCCAGGCACAGGCCCCAAAGGCATAGATGTCGATATAATGCTGGAAATTTTCTCCCTTGCAGGGCAGGATGTTGAGTACACGTTTTACCCTTGGCAAAGAGCTTTAAAACTTGTGCAACAAGGGAAAGTTGATGGTCTCTGCGGCTGTTCTTATCACCCGGGCAGAGATAAAGATTTCCTTTTCTCAGATATTCTTGGTTACCACAGCCAAGGAGTGTTCTTGTCGCAAGATGTAACTTTACAAAAGTTTGATTCAGTCCTCGACCTTAAAGGTCTCTCTGTTGCCAGTGTAAGAGGTTACACTGTGCACAAAGAACTTATAGACAATGATATCAATGCCTACGAAGCATCAGATGACAACGAACTATTAACTTTGCTAGAAAACAAGCGCGTTGACGCCGTTTATTCCTATAGGGATTCAGTATTATTTGCTTTAGCCAGTCGTGAGAAAAAAGGGCCTGTAACTTACAAAGAGCTCGTCAGTCATCCTTATTATTTTTGTTTTTCTAAGAAGTCAGAAAAGGTTCAAGGCATCATTAATGATGTAAACCGTGGCCTTCGTACGATTAGACATAACGGCACCTACGAAAAGATCAGAAAAAAATATCAATAAAAAAGGCCCCAATAACGGAGCCTTTATTCATTCCCACAAAAATTAGAGCTTACTTCGTGCCGTAAATACGATCTCCTGCATCGCCCAAGCCTGGGACAATGTAGCCATGCTCGTTTAATTTTTGATCAACAGATGCTGTGTAGACGGGCACA
>NZ_CAKZMP010000171.1 GCF_937128705.1 uncultured Kiloniella sp.
TTCTTTATGTCAGCAGTGACGAAAAGATTCTTGGACGAGTTACTTATATTTTTAGAATGCTATTTCTATCCCTTTTTTTTTGGGCATTTCTGATTATGAGTTTTACAAATATTATACCCCTTGAAGATATTATAGCAGCGCTGGAAGATCCGATTGAAGACATAGAGATACAGGGTGGCTGGACTATTCTTTCTGTTATCCTCACGACTTTTTGCGCGCAAATGTGCTGGATGGCGCATCGTTTAAATCATATTGGTTGGTCCAAATGGCTGGCGTTGTTAATTGCCGTCCCCGGCGTGAATATCATTTTGGGTTTATTGCTGACGGCAATGCCGGGAAAAACAATACACAGTAAAATAAAGGCCGACAGTTATGCCGACCTCATAGATAGATCAACAGAATCAGATTATGTTTCCCGCCTTTGAGGTAAAAGAACTATCAATATTCAAAATAAAATTGTTAAGTGTTTTTTTATTCATTTGAAAAGCCATAAAAAAGCCCGGCAAGATTACCGGGCTTTCTCATTATACATATAAAGCTATTATGCTTATTTATTTGGCTGTGGCGTGACACGCAGATAAGGTTTGTGTGCCACCCAACCTTTCGGGAAACGTTCTTTCGCATCTTCGTCGCTCAGGGCTGGAACGATAATCACATCATCACCGTCTTTCCAGTTAACTGGCGTTGCTACTTTGTAACCATCGGTCAACTGCAATGAGTCGATAACACGCAGGATTTCATCAAAGTTACGTCCAGTGCTTGCTGGGTAGGTAATGATCAAACGTACTTTTTTAGACGGATCAATAACGAAAACAGAACGAACAGTCAGTGTGTCGTTCGCATTTGGGTGGATCATGTCGTAAAGATTAGACACTTTGCGATCCGCATCAGCCAAAAGCGGGAAGTTAAACTGATGGCCCTGAGTTTCTTCGATATCGCCAACCCATTGTGTGTGATCAGAAAGCGGGTCAACACTTAGGCCAAGAACCTTAACGTTACGCTTGTCAAACTCTGGCTTGAGCTTTCCAACGTAGCCAAGTTCTGTTGTACAAACAGGCGTAAAATCTTTTGGGTGAGAGAAAAGAACAGCCCAGCTATCGCCAACAAAGTCATAAAAATTGATTGTACCTTCGGTAGAATCTTGCGAGAAATCAGGTGCTGTATCGCCGAGACGTAAAGTCATTGCAGCCTCCATTGAGGTGTCATAAGGAGCGGAAAGAAATCCGCTTTCGAGAAAAGTATGAAAACTTGAAAAAGTTCTCAGAAAAGAAAAGTGATCTTACCCTGAAAATATAGTGATTGGTAGTAAATATCCAACCCATTAAAAAACAATATTTTTATAAGAAACGTGCCGCACATCAAAAGAAAAAGACCTGATCCAAAAATCAGGCCTTTCATCAAATTTATCGTGTACCCTGTTATTTAAGTAGCCGGGCAGCATCCAGTGCGAAATATGTCAGGACCGCATCGGTTCCGGCCCGTTTAAAGGCCATCAGGCTTTCCATCATAACCGCATCATGATCAAGCCAGCCGTTGGCAGATGCAGCCTTGATCATCGCGTATTCACCGCTGACTTGATAGGCCATGGTTGGCACACCAAAGGTATCTTTAATACGCTGAATAATATCCAGATAGGCAATACCAGGCTTGACCATAACCATATCTGCCCCTTGTTGAAGGTCATTTTCAACAAGTCGTAAGGCTTCTTCGCTGTTGGCCGGGTCCATTTGATAGGTCTTTTTATCGCCTTTCAAAGCACCCTTTGCGCCGACGGCATCCCGGAAGGGGCCATAAAAACCACTGGCATACTTGGCGCTGTAAGACATGATCTTTGTATAGGTATAGCCTGCGTCGTCCAATGTATCGCGGATGGCCCCGATACGGCCGTCCATCATATCTGACGGTCCGATATAATCACACCCGGCTTCGGCCTGAACCAAAGCCTGACGACACAGAATTTCAACGGACTCGTCATTTAGAATAACGCCGTCCTTAACAATACCATCATGCCCCAATGAGTTATAAGGATCTAAGGCAACATCACCAATCAAAGCGATTTCCTGATAATGCTTTCGGATTGATCTTGTTGCCTGACAGATCAGATTGTCGGGGTTATATGCCTCGCGACAATCTTCTGTTTTTGTCGCAGGATTGTTATAGGGGAAAAGCGCAATAGCCGGAATGCCCAGCTCTACAGCATCGGCAATGGCATCAATCAAACAATCGGGGCCGTATCTTTTAACGCCCGGCATTGATGGTACATCCGTGGTGCCGTTGTCTTCTTGAAGAAACACAGGCCAAATAAAGTCATCAACAGACAGGCGGTTTTCAGCAACCATACGGCGCGTCCAGTCATCCGTACGAATACGGCGCGGTCTAACGACAAGATCCTGCCTAAAGGTCTTATTCAATTGTTTTCTCCTGATGAGATTCGTTTTTTGCTACCTTCTACCGAAGCTCTCGAAATTGCAAGTATTCGGCTTGAAGATCGATAGGGCAGATCGTCGCAAATCCTTAAAAATCAAGAAATTAATTCGCAAAGATAAATCAGAATAACCCTAGGCATTACCCGCAAAGGCTTTTGATGCTGTAAATTTTGTTTCATCCAGCTGTCACTTTTATGTCCTTGGAAAAACCATCACATCAAGTCTAAGCTATTCAGCTTATGCATACATACAGGTGAGATTATGAAAAAAATTCTTTTAGCCGGGGCTGGGATTCTGGCCCTTGGGCTTGGCACAGCACATTCCGCAGAAGTTCAATTACGCATACTGGAAACGACAGATATTCACGTCCATGTCGTCGATTATGATTATTATAAAGATGCGCCGTCTGTTGCTGTGGGTTTGGCAAGAACGGCAACATTAATTAAAGAAGCGCGTCAGGAAGTCAAAAATTCTGTCCTGATCGATAATGGGGATCTTATCCAGGGTAATCCGTTGGGGGATTATATGGCGAAAGAGCGCGGATTGAAACAGGGAGAGGTCCACCCCGTTTTCAAAGCTATGAACCTATTGAAATATGATGTTGGTAATCTCGGAAATCATGAATTCAACTACGGTTTGGATTTTTTAACCGAAACCCTCAATGATGCCGCGTTCCCTTACGTTTCATCTAATGTTTTTATTGATGATGGCGACAAGGACCCAAGCAATGATAAATCGGCTTTTGAACCATATATTATTCTTGATCGTGAAGTCGTCGATACTTCGGGAAAGAAGCACGCAATCAAAGTCGGTGTGATTGGCTTTCTTCCCCCACAGATAACGCAGTGGGACGAAGCGAACTTGAAAGGCAAGCTTGTTACTCACGATATTGTTGACACGGCCAAAAGATATGTTCCTGAGATGAAAGAAAAAGGGGCAGATATTATTGTTGCGGTTCCCCATTCCGGATTGAGCGATGTGACACCGCAGGGACGTGACGAAAACGCAACCTACCACCTATCCAAAGTCGAGGGACTTGACGCCATACTCTTTGGCCACGCCCATGCTGTTTTTCCGTCAGAAACATACAAAGATATTGCCGGTGTCAATATTGAAAAAGGTACGATCAACGGTGTCGCCGCAACAATGCCCGGCTTTTGGGGGAGCCACTTAGGTCTTGTTGATCTGACACTTGACGTTGATGACAACGGCAACTGGAAAGTTGTTGATAGCACGGGATCAACCCGCGGCATTTACAAACGAGACGGTCGTAAAAAACATCCTTTAGTTAAAGCCGACCAGTCAATTGTTGACGCAGTCAAACATGAGCACGAAGAAACAATTGAATTTATGCGTAAGGCTGTCGGTGCTACCTCAGCTCCGATTAATTCTTTCTTCGCTCTTGTTCAAGATGATCCTTCTATTCAGATAGTGACAAACGCCCAGAAATGGTACGTTGAGAAACTTATCAAAGGCACTGAATACGACGGTATTCCTGTTCTCTCTGCAGGTGCGCCATTCAAA
>NZ_CAKZMP010000172.1 GCF_937128705.1 uncultured Kiloniella sp.
AAAGGGCGAATTTCAAAACGATTACTGCGTCAGATTTTTGCCTCATGACCCTTTCTTTGTGATCTATAGTTAGCTTGGAATCCATTTTGAATTTGGGGGGGGATTCCGGATCTAATTAGAAAGAGCCAGCGTGATGTTATGTGCTGTCTGACAAACAATGGGTGCTAATTTTTCTTCGACACTTTCCATTGTCCATGCCGGGCGCGTCACGCAAATGTTTACAGAACCAATTCCTTTGTGATCAGGCCCAAGAATAGGTGCCGCAATGGTTAACTCGCCAACAATACATTCCTGATTTGCCATGGCGTAACCTTTGTTGAGGACGTCATCAATTTTGCGAAGGATTTCTTGCTTATCTATAATTGTGTGGCGCGTGATTGGTGTCAGATCAGACTCATCAAGTAGGTCAGAGATTTCGTCTTGTGACAGGGTAGATAAATAAGCGCGACCACTGGAGGTACAGAACATTGGGGCACGTCCGCCGACAATTGGGTGCGCGATATGAGAATTTGTACTGGCCAAGCGGGCGATATAAATCACATCTTGATCCATTGGTATACCTAGGTTAACCGCTTCCCCGCTATTTTCCCTAGCTTGTAAAAGGTAAGGGGCGGCTATAGAGCTTATGGGATTTGAAGCAAGATAAGAGTGAGAGAGGCCCAGCAACCTTGCTGCGGGTCGCATCCGACGACTGCTATCATCTCTTTCTAAAAAACCAAGTTCTACAAGGGTATAGCAAAAACGTTGAGCTGCTGATTTGCCGATTCCAGTAATTTCTGAAATTTCCTTGAGGCTTAACGATTTTTTGTGCTGCCCAAAAGCCTGAAGAACAGAAAAAGCCTTTTCTACTGACCCTACAAAAAGAGGGTTATCGGTTTTTGGGTTGGCTTTTTGCATTAAAGAGCCGGATTTTTTACTGGTGTTTTTTGCCTGAATTAATGGGCCACTGATGTTTGTCATTTTTTTTCTTTTATAATTTTCTTTTGCTTAACTGGTAATCAAAAGAATGTCTTTGGTGCATTTAGCTATTGTTTTTCAACTTCTTTGTACAACAAAAAAAATAAAAAACTTAATAACTTTCTTGTTCATTTCTCATTCTTTAACAAATGCTGCGGCGTAATTTTCTCAAAGTGCGCCATAAAAATCTTTGCAGTAATGTCATTTCTTGATACATAAGTAGTGGTATGAAGTAAATAGTATTGTTATTCAATACTTATGTGATTATCTTTGATGGCGTACAAGCCTTTGTTCTATCGGGGTTGAAGGCTGACTGAAATCAAAGGGTGAGCATTGTTTCGTACATCGGTTTCGCCTTTTTAGGGCAACTGGACAGGAAGAATAAAAAAGGCCACGAAAACTGTGGACAAATTTAGAGGCTAGGGAGAAGTAGCTCATGAGAACAAAATTATTATTATCCGCTGCCCTCAGCGCGATGTTGGTGTTCCCCATTGTTTCTAGTGCAAAGACAATCAATGGCGAAAAACTAGCTGATGAACAGGTTTTTACTTATCGTTTGTTGGATGACATCAAATCATTTGATCCTCAAATTAATACCGATATAGAGGGGTCTGGTGTCATCCGTGATCTCTTTGAGGGATTAATGAATGAAGACGCCAAAGGCGAGCTTGTTCCCGGAACAGCAGAAGGTTACAGCGTCAGTGAAGATAAACTGACCTATACCTTTAACTTACGGGATGCCAAATGGTCTAACGGCGAAGCGTTAACGGCCCATGATTTTGTCTATGCCTGGCGTCGTTTGGTCGACCCAAAGACAGCATCTGAATATGCGTGGTATATGGAATTGATGGGGGTCAAGAACGCGACAAAAGTTGTCAAAGGTGAGATTTCCTCAGATCAACTGGGTGTACGCGCGGTAGATGACAAAACCTTTGAAGTGACGTTGGAAAAAGCAATTCCATATTTTGCTTCTATGACTGTGCACACATCCACTTTTCCTGTGTTAAAATCGGTTGTTGAAAAACATGGTGCAAGCTGGACCAAGCCAGAAAATATCGTTGGTAATGGCGCTTATGTTCTCAGCGAATATCGTTCTGGTGAGAAAGTCGTCCGCGAACGTAATACCAATTATTGGAATAATGAAAACACAATTATAGATAAGACCGTTGCCCTTGTTATCAATGATGAAAATCAGGCTTTGACCCGTTATCTTGCGGGAGAAGTGGACAAAACAAATATTCCGTCCGGTCAATATCCGCGTCTATCAAAAGAGTATCCAAAGCAAGCTGTATCCAATCCTTATTCCTGTTCATATATCTATTGGTTTAATGTTGGCGAGAAGGGGCCTGAATCTCTAAAGGATGTTCGTGTTCGCAAGGCCTTGTCCTATGCAATTAACCGTGAAGTCATTACGGATCGTATTTTACAAGGTGGACAGTACCAGTCCTATAACTTTGCTCATCAAAAAACAGCAGGGTTCGACTTACCTGAAATCGATTATGCTGGCTGGACGCAAAAAGAGCGAGATGCAAAAGCAAAAGCCTTACTTGCCGAAGCTGGATATGGTGAAGATAATCCCTTGAAACTGACTTTGAATTACAATACTTCAGAAACCCATAAAAAGGTGGCTATTGGGGTATCTCAGTTCTGGAAAAAGACCCTGGGTGTTGATTTGACCCTGTCAAATAACGAGTGGAAAATTCATACCACAAAACAACAGGCGGGTGAGTTTGAGGTAAGTCGCTATGCGTGGTGTGGTGATTATAACGAAGCCTCAACCTATTTGGATCTTTTGACTTCCTATTCAGGGCATAATGTTTCTGGTTATTCGAACCCAGAGTACGATGAACTTATGGCGGAATCCAAAACCATGGAAAACCCAAACCCGAACTATGCCAAAGCTGAAAAGATTTTGGCCCGGGACATGCCATTCGCCCCTATTTACCAGTATACAGGTGCGATTATGCTTCAGCCAACACTGCGCGGCTGGCCTGTCGATAACTTGATGCAGACTTATTATTCCCGCAATCTTTATATTGTCGAGAAGTAATGCAATCGGGGTTCCTCATTCGGGGAACCCCTTTGTTACACCTGTCTCTGGTAACTAGTGATCATGTTGAATTTAGTACTTAAAAGGCTCGCGCTTGCGGTTCCGACGATCCTTATTCTAATCGTTTGTTCCTTCTTGCTGATGCACGCGGCCCCGGGTGGCCCATTTACAGCTGAACGGGCATTAACCCCAGAAATACTGGCAAACCTGGAAGCAAAGTATGGTTTAGACCAGCCGATCTACAAACAAATCCTCATTTATATCCGGAATATTGTCTTTGACTTCGATTTCGGGCCATCCTTTATTTACAAAGATCGTACAGTAAATGAAGTCTTGGCACAGGGCTTTCCGATAACGCTTACCTATGGTTCGATTGCCTTTTTCTTTGCGGTAACAATTGGGGTTTCCCTTGGTGTTACTGCTGCGATCTACCAAAACTCACTTTTGGATTATTTTGCTGTGGGGATCACAATTGGGGCACAGGTTCTCCCGAATTTTGTGATGGCCCCCATACTTGTTTTGGTCTTTACGCTTTGGCTTGGCTGGCTGCCCGGTGGGGGATGGGATTATAGCGATCCTTCTTATCTGATCATGCCGGTCATTGCATTGGCGACAAGTTTTATGGCTTCGATTGCCCGTATAACACGCTCCTCCATGCTTGAGGTAATGAATGCCAACCACATTCGTACAGCGCGTTCCAAGGGGCTTCCCACATATCACATTGTATTGCGACATGCTTTAAAGCCAGCGATGCTTCCTGTTATTTCATATCTTGGGCCGACTTTTGTCACCATGATCACTGGGTCTGTTGTGGTGGACATGTTTTTCTCTACAGGAGGAATGGGGTTGTTCTTTGTGAACGCGGCCTTGAACAGAGATTACTCTGTGATGATGGGAATTACTATCCTTGTCGGAATTTTAACCATTTTCTTTAACTTGGTGGTCGACTTGCTTTACGCATGGATTGATCCAAAGATCCGGTTGTAGTGTGATGTTAATCAGAAAAGAAAAAATGGAAATGTTGGCCGAGACTTTGTCTGAGCAAGATGTGAAAGGCAGGTCTCTTTGGGCTGATGCACGTAAACGGTTTTTCCAGAACAAAGCGGCAGTCGCAGGAATGATTACCCTTGTTCTGGTATTTCTCTTTGCATTTCTCGGTACTTATTTTGCACAATTTACCAATGATGAGATTGATTTTATGGTCATTGGGCAAGTGCTAGAACTCGGCGGACCATCTATTGAAAGCGGTCATTATTTTGGTACAGATGACCTTGGGCGTGATCTCTTTGCCCGG
>NZ_CAKZMP010000173.1 GCF_937128705.1 uncultured Kiloniella sp.
GTGATGAAGAGAGCGCAAAGTACCCTACGAGATAAATTGACGGCAGAACGTGACAGGCAATCCATAACAAATATATTTGGGCGATTTGTGCCGGAACCAATTGTCGAGGCAATGATTAATGATCAGGGCCTTCTTGCACCGCTGGAGAGAGAAGCAACCATTCTCTTTGCTGATGTCGTTGGGTTCACCAGTCTGACAGAGCGACTGGGGCCGACCAAAACGGTTAATGTTCTCAATAGCTATTTTGACGAAATGACGGACATCATCATGGAGAATGGGGGGATTGTCGCCACTTTTCACGGGGATGCTATCTTGGCTATTTTTAACGTGCCGCTGGAAGATACCAAACATGCGGAACATGCTTTAAAAGCTGCCCAAGCCATGCTATCGCGTGTAAAACAAGGAAGCTTTGCCGACGAGACACTTTCTATTCGTATCGGTATTAATACCGGGTCTGTTGTCGCGGGTAATGTCGGCGGTGGTGGCCGGCAAAGTTACACTGTGTACGGCGATGCCGTGAACCTTGCTGCCCGTTTGGAAGCCTTGGCCAAAGAAAAAAATCAATCTCTTCTTGTGTCCGGGCATACACATGCAAAGCTAGGTACATCGTCGTTATCTCTGCATGGAGAAGCAACTATTCGGGGGCAAACCCAGCCTGTAAAGTATTATGGTATTCGTGACTAATGTCCGTTTAACTCCATGAACTTATTTGCCAAGTTGATGTTTCATTAACATTCTTGTTTGAAAATAATTCTCTATTTTTATCAAAGTCATGAGCCGATTTTTTCGTATCATGTTAAAGTTGTTTTGTGACGAAAGGCTTTTTCAAATACTGCGGGCGTAATCGTGCCTGAAGATTTGATGAGTCTGGTGATACGATGCGTGTGGTTGTTTATGTGTCATTAGGCCAGAAGTCGATTTAAGAGTTTACTCAGGGGATCGATAGATGACGATACGTAATAAGCTAATGCTTCTGATTTCAATACTGTTGAGTGTTACGGTTCTGATTGCAGGAACGATTAGTTACTTTCAGACCACGGATCTTGTTTCCAAACGGCTTTACAATAATGAATTACCCGCGACCGTCTTATCCATTCGCAACAATATTGAAAAAAAGCTGAATGTTTATTTAACCACATCGTTTGCTGTTGCCGATAATACCTTTATTCTGGATTGGTTTGCCAGGGGGGAGCCAGTCGATGAGATTGAAGGGTGGCAAAAATACGCATCAAAAGTACAGCAGCGAACCAAGGCGTTTAATGTTTCTTTCGTCTCGAATGTTTCTCGAAAATACTATGACCAGAATGGTTATAACGAAGGTGCGAGTGGGGCGATTAAGTTTTGGTTTGATGCATTTATCGACAGTAATCAACCCTATGAAATGGTTTTGGATAAGAATGAAACCACTGGCAATCAATGGAAAATGTTCACGAATGTCCGGGTTGATGTGAACGGCAAGCTGGCATCGGTGGGCCTTGGCGTTGGGGCAGAAGAACTGGCTAAAGATATTGCAAACATCAAAGTCGGAAAATCCGGCTTTGTTTATCTGACAACAGCTGATGGGACAATCAAGCTCCATCGAGATGCTGAGCTTATTGGTAATGAAAACATAACAAAAGCAGCGGGTATTTCCAGCGTTGCAGAAAACCTGTTGAACGTGTCGCCGGGCGTTGATGAAAATGCAGTTAATTTTGCCAGTTATACCGGAAGCAACGGTGACATGATCGTTGGTGCATCATGGATACCTTCTATCCAATCGTTTGTTATTGTTGAGGTACCTGCGGTCGAAGTCTTTGGCGATATTACGCAGTCAATGAAAGAGATTGCCCTTATCGTATTGGTTATTCTTGCTGGTGCCGTTTTTGTTGTTTTCTTAATTGCGCGTCAAATTTCATCACCAATTAACAGAATCACAGCCGTCGTTGGTCAGTTAACCCAGGGTAATACGGATGTTGAAGTTCCCGCCCAAGAAGGCAAGGACGAAGTCGGTGCAATCGCACGTGCGGTTGAAGTTTTCAGGCTCGGTATCATTCAAAATACCAAACTTGAGAATGAACAAAAGGGAGCTGCAAAAAGAAACGAAGAAGAAAAACGCAAGCTTATGTCAAAAATGGCGGAAGATTTTGAAAACAGTGTTGGGTCTGTTGTCGATTTTGTTTCCAATGCGGCTGCAGATCTTAAACATACGGCACAATCAATGTCCGCAATCTCAGAGCAAACAAGGGCGCAGGCTTCTACCGTTGCCAAGGCTTCGAGTGAGGCGTCTTCTAATGTTCAGACTGTTGCTGCGGCAACGGAAGAACTAACATCGTCCAGTAACGAGATCAGTCAACAGGTTTCACAATCGGCAACCGTTGCCCGGGAGGCGGTCGAGCAAGCAACACATTCCAAGAACAATATTAGTGAGCTTATTAATGCCGCGGAAAAAATTGGTGCCGTGATTAGCTTAATTACAGATATTGCGGAACAAACAAATCTGCTGGCATTGAATGCGACGATTGAAGCTGCAAGAGCTGGCGATGCTGGCAAAGGTTTTGCGGTTGTTGCCAGTGAAGTCAAAAATCTGGCTAACCAAACCGGCAAAGCAACCGAAGAAATTCGTGGGCAGGTGGAAGGCATTCAATCTTCTACCCGGCTTGCGGCTGATTCCATTGATAATATAAGTGAAACCATTCAGCAAATTGACCAAATCGCAGCCTCTGTTGCTGCTGCTGTTGAAGAACAGACCGCTGCGACACAGGAAATTGCACGAAATGTTGATCAGGCAGCGGCGGGAACGCAGGAAGTCTCTGCAAATATTGGCGGTGTTACAGAAGCTTCTGGTGAAGTAGGTAAAGTTTCAAATCAGGTTTTATCTGCCGCGGATGAATTGGGAACAAATTCAGACCGATTAAAACAAGAAGTTGAGAACTTCCTGACCCAAATCAGAACAGCATCATAACAGCCCATAAATCAATTAATTGTGCTGTTATTGAGAATACTGGCAGAGAGTAGCTCAGCCCTCGTGGCATTATTTTGTGAAAACGTTAATCCGCTAAGACCGGTTTTTGAAAAAAGCTGGGGTCTGAATAAGACACCTTGACATGATACCAAAAGGTATTATTATAAAATGATACCAAAAAGTACTATGTTGAGGTTTGACGATGCATATACAAGAAACATTCAGGGCACTTGCGGATCCGACGCGGCGTGAGATTTTGCTGCATCTCAGTCGGCAGCAAATGACGATCGGTGAGGTGACCGAGAAGTTTGAGATCACCCGCGCAGCCGTGAAAAAGCATTTGAATATACTGGAAGAGGGACAGCTGATTTCAGTGCATGTTCAAGGCCGGGAACGTATCAACCGCCTAGAAGCACAGGGGTTGTCAGCCGTTTCCGATTGGATTGGATATTTCGATCAATTCTGGGATCAGCATTTGGGAGCTTTGAAAAATGCTGTGGAAAATTCTGAAAACGCTAAGCGACAAGCAATTAAGGGAAAGATATAGATCATGACAACATCCACTATCACGAAAACGGTTTTCTTTAATGCAACCCGGGAAACTGTGTGGTCTTTCCTGACAGAGCGAGACAAGATCGGTCTTTGGTTCCATCCCCCGAAAGAGGATCTGGCCGAGGGTGAAGACTATGAATTGATCTTAACCCGCGACAATGGTGAAAAGGCAAAGGTTTGCTGGGGGCGTGTACTGGAAATGCAGTGTCCGGAAAAAATGGTTTGGTCTTTTACTGTAAATCCATTGAATGGATCGTTAACGACGGTCACTTGGGTGCTGGAAGAGGTTCTGTGTGGCACAAGACTAACGCTAACACACGAAGGTGTTGAGGCCGCTGCGGGAGAAGCAGCAATGGACCTCATTCTGTCTTTCGATGCCGGGTGGGACGAACATTTTGCTTCTATGAGAAAAGCGCTATCCTAAATTGTATGTATAATTAATTAGGCCGAACAGGTTTCAAATACACGGCGTTTTATATGGGCAGGTTACTGGTTATATAAGACAGGTTAATGGGTGCTCTCTGTTATCGGAAAAGTTTGGTCTGATCAGAGAGCGCCTTTTTGACTGTATATTTTGTTCGCAGATATTGAGGCGCGTTCATGCACATAGAATATCTGGTAATGCCGAACTTTGTGTTTTTTATCAGGCTGCGTTTGCTGATTTTTCATGGATAAGGCGTTTAAGGGTTTTAAGAAGATCATCCATGTTTAATGGTTTTGAGCAGGTGGCGTTCATGCCACACGCAATATATTCTTTTAAGTTACTGGTTTCTATATCGGCTGTTAAGGCAATAATAGGAATCGTTGATTTGGCGGTGTCAGAAAAAGCTCGTATTTGTTTTGTCGCTTCTATCTTTTTCCGCATGACGAATGAAGTAGTAGGTAGATGTTTCTGAAGTTTTACTATTTTTCTGGGCGTGAGATGTAAAGGTAAATATTATAACAAATAGGAGGGCGAAATACTGTTTCATTGTCAATTTATTTTAAAGGTTGAGTGCTAGGCTTTTTATCAATCTAGCTTTTGATAAGTGAATTTGTTTCTTCAATTTTTATTTTACACCACAACCTAATAATGTTGCTTTGCTTCAAATTTAAATAACATTTCACTAATAGTCAATTTTAAAGAATGTTCTTTTAATAATACTGAAAAAAGAGTGGGTTAAAGGGTGCTAATTAGCTAAGCCAATTCAAGAGCTATTTTTATCATGTCTTTAAAGGTGGTTTCGCGCTCTTTACTTGTTGTGCGTTCCCCAGTTACTAGAGAGTCTGAAATGGTTAAAATGGTTAAGGCATTTACATTGTG
>NZ_CAKZMP010000174.1 GCF_937128705.1 uncultured Kiloniella sp.
TTAGACGTATCTTCTCTTTCTAAAGGAATTTACATTCTTAAGTTAACAAGTGGTAACTCTGTTGCTACAAAAAGAATAGTGAAGAAATAATTTCCCCAAATTGTTCACAATTATGAAATAAGGACTTCATCATTTTTTTTGAAGTTCTTATTTTTTTCAAATAAAATAATTTCGAGGAATTAATTAATTAAAAGATATTTGTAGCTGCGCTGTATCTTGATTTTAGCAGTTGAGTAATTATAGTTTTTGTTTTCCTTCGCACTCGGGGTAACGAACACAACCCAAGAATTTTCCATAACGTCCCTTCCTTTCCAGAAGCCAACCTTCGTTACATTCGGGACAGCAAAGAAATTCAGCCCCGCAGTCACGACACACTTTCAAATTGGGATTAGTCTCATCAGTAATAGGAAGGCTCTTCCCACAAGAGTTGCAGGGACGGAGTATTTGATTACAAAGGGAGTGATGTTCACACGACAAATATGCTCGTCCGTTCTTGCCGGTTTTAAGCAAAATACGACTGTTACACGATGGACACTTAACTTTGGTGATGCCTGATCTACCGAGCTCTATTGTTTCGTATGCAGAGCGATCAATTAATTCACGTACAAATACAGAGGGCTTGGATCGATCCGCAAGAATCGTGACCGCCTGACGCGCTCTCGTAAGAGCCACATAAAACAAGCGTCTTTCTTCCGCATGGTCAAATTTTTCAGGCTTGGGAAGCACGAGATTAAGCACAGGATCATCAGCGATCTCTGAGGGAAAGCCCATCGTGCCTGATTCTGTACGAAGAATCACGACGTGATCAGCCTCGAGTCCTTTTGAAGCGTGCACAGTCATGAAGCGCAGAGAAACTTTCGGATATTCAGCTTCTAGTGCTTTCAAGTTCTTTGGTCTTAAGAAGTTGTATCTCCCGAGCAGCAGGACGCTGACATTTGAGCCTTTGCTAGCGGATATTTCAGAGAGAACAGCTTTTATCGAAGCACCATCTCCTCCCTTACCATAGTATGCGACGCGGATTGCTGGGTGTTCAGCACTTGAAACAGTGACAACTTTTTTTTTATTTGAGACGGGTTTTGAAGAACAAAGTGCCTGGCAGGCAATGCAATTTTATCAACACTACGAAAGGTACGCCCCAGATCAACTGTGCTGTGAATTCCGCTTTCCGGTCCCAGTTGTCCGCCAAATTCCTTCCCAAAGCCGCGCATGAGATGTATATCCGAGCCCGTGAAGCGGAAGATTGATTGCCAGTCATCGCCGACGGCAAAAATCCGCGCGTCATCATGTTGCGTTTTAAGTGCACGCAATAATCTGGCTCGTCCTTCTGAAATGTCCTGAAACTCATCGACGAGTAAATGGCGATAGGGGCTCTGAAATCGACCTGTTTCGACATGTTCAGTAGCGCGGTTTATCATATCTTCAAAATCGATCTGGCCTCCAAGACGTTCCTGGTAGGCCGAAAGCATTGGTTTAAAGATTTTTAAAAAAGCTCTGTTACGTGGATCTTCTCCATCATTGCTTACCTTAGAGTGACATTCTTCAATAGATAGACCAGAACTCTTGAAGTGTCTTAGGAAAGTACCAAGAGTTTGTGTGAATGCATCTATCTGACCCATTTCTGATAATTTGTTGAAGAGTTGATCGTCAGGAATTGGCCTTAACGTGACATCGTGTGTTGCCAGCTTTTCCCTTAGCGCATCAAGAAGCTTTCCTTCTACTTTTTCATAGCTGAAAGTCTCAATCAGGATTGTACCGTTATTACGGTGTATGTGGCGTTTCCACTCCATTTCTTCGAGATACTTGTCTCGGCTGATGTATGGTGCAGTCGTCAGACGAGTGGACCCGTCTGGTT
The DNA here is from genome assembly GCF_937128705.1 of uncultured Kiloniella sp. Lineage (GTDB taxonomy): Bacteria > Pseudomonadota > Alphaproteobacteria > Kiloniellales > Kiloniellaceae > Kiloniella. The sequence continues at coordinate 1,853 of NZ_CAKZMP010000174.1, forward strand.
CTCGAAATTTACGAACCCCGAAGTGTTCGATATAGATGTTACTATCGGTTAAGCGGAAATCCGGATTATAGGCACCGCGAGCACCTGATGGGAGTTTATGCTCATAGACTGGTTCATATTCGTAGGTAATTCCATTTCGGTAGAGCCAATTGGAAATTTCCCATTCTTCGTAACTTTTTACGAGGTCTCCGTTCAAAGTGCGAAGTTCATGGGCCTCAACCCATTGGTAATATTCGCTTTTGGATTTAAAGTCCCATTCATTTTTATAGGGCCAATAGAACTCCGAGAACCACTTCAAAAGCACGTCACCCAAACCTGCTTTCTGTACAATATCAGTAACTAGAATATCTTTTAGTAAAGTGCGGTACTTGGCGTCATCACTCGCATGTGCAGCAAGTGCCGGGCCTCTACCCTCAACTTCTCGAATAATCTTGTTTCCAAGTGCATGGAATGTGAGAGCGTTAATCACTGCACCTGATTTTTCTTTGATGCGGTCTGCCATTTCGGCTGCTGCCTCTTTGCCAAAAGCCATCAGGAGTATATCTTGAGGTTCACGGATTTCCTTGGTGACAAGATATGCGGCCTTTGCAACTATGACACTGGTTTTCCCTGAACCGGCACCTGCGAGGACAAGAGTAGCGTCTTCATCAGTAACAACGGCAAGCCGTTGCTCGGGCGTCAGTGGGTTTGTTTCTATGGTATCAAAAAACTCTCGCATCTCATCGGTTTCAGCTCTGATGAAAGCATCAATTGCCATCCTTTGTGCAGATTGCGGATCCTTTAAAAAATCGAGAATATTTGCGCGCAATTCCTTCTGTATTTCTGAAAGTGATCCGTGTGGAAGAACGGCGGGGAATGTATCTGCTAATTCCAAGGCCCTCTTAACAAATGGTTCGAGTAAACATGCTGATGGATAGCGTCGAGGCCGGTTTAGACGATTTACTGCTTCATTTAGTGCAATTATTTCCTTCTCGTTAGCCTCGTAATTTTTTGCAACGTATTGGCAGAACAAAGCATTTGCTACCTGAACAAAACGTTTAGCCTCTTCAGTTTTTATGCCTGCGATTTTGAAATGTTCACCATTCTTCACAGGCAAGGCGATCAAAGAAAATCCTATTATCTTTCCAACGGTAATGGGGCCGGATAAATCCGAAAAGTCGATAAATTCTTGCTGACCACCCAGCAGCTTTAATCCTGAAGCTGTTTGTTCTATCCCTAAAAAAGTCAGACCAAAAGGCCGCAGAAATACTCCATTGAGAGAACTCCGTTGAAGCCTCATTGGACTTTTACAAACAGATTCTTCGAGGAACTCAGATGTTTCAATATCGGTCATACAAGTAGTATAGCGAAAATGCTGTTCTCCCCAAAACTTGATCCATTTAGGAGTTAGTGTTTTTCTCGATTTAATCGGAGGCACTAATGAAACGAAGATATTCAGATGAGCAAATTATTGGCATTCTAAAGGAACATGAGGCCGGGGTTTCAGCCAAGGAACTGTGTCGTAAATACGGTATGTCAGATGCCAGTTTTTACAAATGGAAGGCCAAGTTTTCCGGCATGGAAGTGAATGAAGCCCGCAGGCTTCGTGATCTGGAAGACGAGAACCGCAAGCTGAAGAAGCTGGTTGCGGATTTATCGCTGGACAAGATGGCACTGGAGGAGGTGCTAAAAAAGATATGAGCCCCAAGGTTCAGCGCAAGGCTGTGAAGATATTGTGTGATCTGGGGTTGAGTGAGCGCAGAGCCTGTCGGCTGGCAAAGGCTCCTCGTTCAACTGTTCGCTACAAGTCTATTCGTTCTCCAGAAGTGAAACTCAGACAGCGCATGCGAGACTTGTCAGATCAGCACAGGCGATTTGGTCATCCGCGCCTGCATGTACTTCTCAGGCGTGAAGGCTTTGGGGCCAATCACAAGAAGACGCATCGGATTTATGTTGAAGAGGGCCTTCAGGTCAGAAAACGCAAGAAGCGGCGGCGTTCTGCAATCACCCGGCGACCACTGGTTCTGCCGTCTCGTCCAGGCGAACGATGGAGCATGGATTTCATGAGCGACCAACTGTCCTGTGGTCGCCGTATCCGCTTGTTCAACGTGATTGATGATTTCACACGGCAATGCCACACCATATTGGTAGACACGTCAATTTCCGGGGTGCGTGTTGCCAGAGAACTGAATCGGCTGATCGATTTGCATGGCAGACCAGTTCACATCGTTTGTGATAACGGCACTGAATTTACGTCTATGGCCATGTTCGATTGGGCGCAACGGTCAGGTGTAGATTTGCAATTCATCCAACCGGGCAAACCTTCTCAGAATGGATTGTGTGAAGCTTTCAATGGACGGGTGCGCGATGAGTGCCTGAACGAAAGCTTGTTTTCGAACCTGAGAGAAGCGCGTCAAATCACAGAAAGCTGGAGGATTACTTACAATACTACACGACCGCATTCTGCCTTGAACTGGGCAGCACCAGATGAGTTTGCGAAATCCTGTTCCGGGTTAACCCGGAACAGGATGGACAACGCAGCATGAGCGTGTCATGCATTAAAAGCTAACTTCTCTCTGGTACAGGTTATGGGAGAACAGCAAGGTTATAGAATGCTTCCCAGTGGCCTAACTTTTCCCGCAAACCTGTTCGGAAAACCAGGACCACTTCAATATCAAACATATTTGTTATTTTTAACATATTTTTATCAGGTAATATTAAATGATGAATTAAGATTATTACCTGTTGCTATCCTAAACTTATTAAATGTAGTTGGTGCTGCAATTGGTTACTCTGTTACCACAGCCCATATTGATACTGAGAGAAAAAAATAATGCTATCGAAGCTTAGAGTTCTTACGCTTATTGTTGCTGTTTCGATATTGGCTACGAATGGTGTTCTCGCCCAACAATATAAAGCGCCATCTACAATCGAGAAAAAAGAGAAAGCCCCAATTAAAGATGGTGCCAAAAATTTCATAGAGGCTTTTTATGGGAAATGTTATGCGTACATAGACAGTCTGGATCGAATTAGGTCATTGGCGGTAGTTTTAAAGTGGAGACCTTTAAACAAAGATCAATGGGGTTTTCTCGGACCTATGGAAGGTGAGAAAGGGGAGTTGGCCGTAGGAGATTCTGGTCAATTTTGTTATTCAAGAATCTTTGATTCCTTATCTCAAGGTCTTGAGAACAATAAACTCTATAAGACTGTTAAGAAAAAGAAGAAGGCCTTCCTGACGTTTAACAAAGATGCAAAGTCTCAGTTAGGCCTTGAAAAAATTGAAATTGAATTCAAAGAAACAATTGGTGCTAAGACCACTTTAGGTGAAGCTCAGAATTTAAAATTATTTCTAACGAATAAGGCCGAGCCTGTTCTTTTAAAACTTGTGAAGTTTGAAAAGAATCCAAAGCTTACAAAAAAGCACTTCCAATTCGAAACGCCAAAAAATACTAACATTACACAGATGAAGTAAATTGCGAGCTCACTTTT
>NZ_CAKZMP010000175.1 GCF_937128705.1 uncultured Kiloniella sp.
CGTTAGATCCGCTTTTTTCATCGCCAAAAGACGTGCATAGGTCGCGGTCCACAGAGCAACAGTAAACACGAGCATCAGGCCCCATTGAACAAAAGGTACAAAGATTTGAACAAAAAACTTTGACTGGATAGCTAACAAATCAAAGAGGTCGGGAAATTCAGCCAAAAAAGAGAAACAAGCCCAGATGATCGCCCCAAGAACAGCTGCAACAACCAAGTTCAATAAAAACAGCCCCAGAATAGCAAAACAATTGCCCTTACTGAGCTGTAGCGTACGCTTTAAAGCCTTAATAAAACTTGTTTTTTCTATAACCGTGAGCGGCATTAGGATAAAAAACAAAATACTGAATATATAAGTTGGCGCCTGTATAACGATATCCAGAACAACAGGATATTCACTCAAAATACCTCCCGAGTTGTCGAAAATCAAAAAAGCATTCACCCAAACATCATAGATAAACATTCCAACCGCTGGGTATATCACCTCTGCAATAATCAAAAAGATTAGGAGCGCGGTGTTCAAACGCAAAAATTCTTTAGGAAACCAGTTACCTGTTTCTTTACTGTCCGCATTATTTAGTTGTTGGAAGCAACGCCAGGAAACCAACCAATAAAGTGCATAGGTAAGCAACAGGGTAATAGCCACGTCAGCAAGGTAAAGAAAACGTGTTTCCCCGTTTGTAATTCCGGTGATAAAATCAGGAACTTCTTCTATAGGAGAGAGAGTAATCCCCGTCACAAAAACAGCAGCGATTAGGGCAAAGTATAAAAAATTACGCCCCCAAACACTAAACGCATCAAGCAACGTATCAAAGACAGGAAGTTTTGCAGGAATGGTCGACGGGATTGCTGTCATTTTGAATTCTCATTTCTCCTCAAGGTTGATGTTTATACCCACACCACATCGAAACAAACAACTATTAAACCAGAAATTGTTCCCGTACTTTATGCAGGCTTTCCATGACCGCGATGCAGAGTTCCGAAATCTCATCGGTGGGGGCCAGCATGTCGGGGATCATGATGGTTTGCAGTCCTGCCCGATGGGCTGAACGCACACCATTATGGGAATCTTCCAGCGCGAGGCAGCTTTGGGGGGATACCCCCAACCCCTTTGTCGCCAAGAGATAGGGTTCAGGGTCGGGCTTTCCACGGGATACATCATCAGACGTCACAATCGTGGAAAAATAAGACCGAACCCCTGCGTGTTCCAAATGGCTCTCTGCGCGTTTTCTACTGGTAGAGGTCGCCACCGCTATGGGCAGATCACGTTCCGCCAAATGTGCCAAAAGCTCTTCGACACCGGCTTTCAAGGGAACCTGTCGCGCAAATTCGATTTCTAGCAATTCGTGCATTTTGCTGTTGAATTCATCAAAGGGAAAACCCGCGCCCATGCCTTTGCGAATAATGCTCTCCCCTGCCTTCATGGGCAGGCCAACCACAGATTTGTAAAGATCATCACTTAGATGAAAGCCCAATGCCTTGGCCGCATCAACCGAAGACCGCAGATAGATCGCTTCGGAATCAATCAACAGGCCATCCATATCAAAAACAACGGCATGTAACTCACTGGCATCAAAAGGCAAAAGGCGCACTCCCGTATTAAAAGGGCAAAAGATATAGAAACAAAGGAATTCAATCGGTCCAGATGAACAGGACAAACAAAAGGAAACGACCGAAGAAGGAAAAGGTGTATCAAAAAAACAAAAACATTATTTACGGGCCGGAAGCTTTCGTAAAGTCATTCCGTATTTATCTTCGTCAGAAAACCCCAAACTTTCATAGAAGCCTTTGGCACCACCGTCTTTGCGGTCCTTACCCGTCAAGAGCATGATTTTATAGGCATTGGCGTCCCATGCCATATCAATGACCCGTTCCATGACTTTCCTCCCCAGTCCCTGTCCACGATATCCCTGTGACGTAATCACATTTTCAATCAAGGCATAAGGGCGCCCGAGATAGGTCATGTTGGGCAAAACATGCAGCGTAACAATTGCGCAGATTGGGGCACATGCTTGCCCCTTTTCCTGCTCCCCCGCTGTTGCGTCGTTGCCCTCATCCGCAGCAACAATAACCGACGTGCCGGGATGCGCCAATATCTCTCGCCACCGGGCCAGCCCCTCATCGCCGGAAATTCCGGGAACGTCCCCGCCAAACTCGGCATAAAGTTCAACCACGGCGGCATAATCAGTTTCTCGGGCAAGGCGGATTAACATTTATATTACACCTATCGCGCTGTGTTCGTCTTTTCTATCAATATCTTATGACAAATCCCAAGGTACAGTTTTCAAGGTGAGCTGTAAAACAGGTACAGGAATTTTTATTCCGGTATTTTACGCAGAAAACATTGATCCCAACGCAGAGGCCGTCATCGTCGGGCTGAATTCGGTAATGGTGTAACGGGCCACGTTATTTTGGTGGAACGGATCTTCCTTTATCAGAGTTTCGATTTTTTCTCTGCTATCAGATACCGCCAGAATAATCCCGCCCTCACGCGGGACCTTTGCGCCTGACGCAATAAATATTTTCTGTGTATAGTACTTTTTTAAAAAGCTTATGTGATCATCAATCAAAGGATCAACCGCTTCACGCGGAACGATATATGTGAGGTCGATC
>NZ_CAKZMP010000176.1 GCF_937128705.1 uncultured Kiloniella sp.
ACATCGCGTCGCTGCATCTCATGAAGCAACGTCACCAACATCCGTGCGCCAGAAGCCCCAATCGGGTGCCCCAAGGCAATCGCACCACCGTTTACGTTGACAATCTCTTCATTCCAGCCAAGTTCCCGGTTCACAGCAATGGCTTGCGCTGCAAATGCTTCGTTGGCTTCAACCAATTCAACATCATCAATTGTCCAGCCTGCTTTTTCTAATGCCTTGCGGCTGGCCGGAATAGGACCAGTCCCCATAATGGCGGGGTCCACCCCAGCCGTTGCCCAGGACACAATTTTTGCAAGCGGCTTAATACCATCGGCTTGCGCCTTACTTTCAGACATCATCACAACCGCGGCAGCACCATCATTGATGCCAGATGCATTACCTGCGGTTACCGTGCCTTCACGATCAAACGCAGCCCTCAGCTTGCCCAAACCTTCGGCTGTTGTACCCGGTTTTGGATGCTCGTCAGTCGCGACAACAACTTCACTGCGGCGGGTTTTAACCGTGACAGGAACAATTTCATCCTTGAAGTATCCAGCTTCCTGCGCAATCGCAGCTTTTTGCTGAGACCCAGCAGCAAAAGCATCTTGATCTTCACGGGATATATTAAACTTTGTCGCGATATTTTCCGCTGTTTTTCCCATGTGATAATCATTCATTGCGCACCACAATCCGTCCTTGATCATCGTATCAACAAGTTTGACATCACCCATCTTGGTTCCCGTGCGCATGTGCGAGACATGCGGGGCCAAGCTCATATTTTCTTGGCCGCCGGCAACGACAACATCAGCATCGCCCAAGGCTATAGATTGATACCCCAGCGCCACCGTCCGCAACCCTGATCCGCAAATCTGATTGATGAGATAGGCCGTCTTTTCGTTTGGAATACCTGCGCCCAACGCGGCTTGACGAGCTGGGTTTTGCCCATCTCCTGCCGTCAAAATTTGACCCAGAATGACTTCGTCAACGCTTTCAGGTGAGACACCTGCCCGCGCAAGTGCTTCGCGAATAGCAATCGTTCCAAGTTCCGCAGCAGGAACCGTTGAAAGGCCCCCACCAAACGCGCCAACCGGGGTTCTCGCCGCCCCAACAATAACAACACCAGACATTACAGATACCTTTCAGAAAAGCTGTATCTCAAAAAAAGAATTCTTATAAAACCAGAAGTCCGTATTCCCCAGAACAACCAGTTACCTTATCCTATTCATTGCCAGTGCAATGCTGCACTGCAAAATTATTACATAAACCATAACGAGGCTAGCCATCAAAAATCAAGACATTATTGCACTATCGTGACATAAAAACTTATTTATACCCTCAAATATTGAAATTATATTGCATTTTTATGATCTAAATTGTTCCATCCAATCCACAATTGGCTTCCAGACTTTTGATTGTGCATTGCGACTAACCATAATACCAATGTGCCCCAATGGGGTTTCAATCAACGTACTGCGATCAATACCGGCAGACAGCGCAAGAGATGACGCCTTCGGCACAATCCGGTCATTATCAGACACAACAGACAAGGTTGGCACCCGCACCTTATCTAAAGTAACCTTCTCACCCGAAATTACCCAATGGCCTTTTTCAGTCAGGTTTTCACCATACCATTCCTGAAGACACTCACAGGCAACTTTCTGTGTAAGAGACACCCCATCATTCAACCAGTCTTCCAAAGATATAAAGACTTTTGCTTGCTCCGTATCCACATCAAGTTGCCTGAAGTTCAAAAATTTCCGTAACGACAATGTCGGATCCAAAGACGCAAACAAACTTTGCAGCCCCTCGCCAGAAAAGTGCCCCACAGTATTTATCCACGGTAAAAGACTTTGAAGCCAACGCCCTTGTTGAATTGCTCTTTGATCTTCTTTTTCGTGAAAATCCCATGGGCTCGCGATAAGTACGAGGGACTTGACCAACGGTTTCGCCAAAACGGACAAAGCGGTTGCTAAGGTTCCCCCCATACAATAGCCGATTACGATCGGCTTTTTACCGCTTCTTTTTTCCACTTCTTTCAAAGCCGGTAATAAATATTGGACAATATAGTCTTCAAGACCAAAGTTGCTCTCGGCCGGGCCAGGATGCCCCCAATCCATTACGTAAGGCCCCCAACCTTCATTGGCCAGCCATCGGAGAAAACTGTTCTCCTTTAGTAAATCAAGAATGTAATAGCGGTTAACCAACGAAGGGATAACAAAAAGAGGATAATCATCGGCCTCTTTTCTATAACTCAAAAGAGAGGCTGAACCTTTCGTCCAGACTGTCGGCATTGCCTTCCGTTTGTTAACGAACTCAGCATTTTGATATTTTTTGATTCCCTCTTGATAAAAAGAAAAACGTCGAGCTATAGCCCTATCAATTGCCGTAGAAAATTTTAGAGGGTCATCACCTAATACTTCTGTCGCTATCCTTGCCTTCATCGTCTCCGGTATTTCCAGAGCCAGCTTCGAGTTCGGCAATTCGCCTTGCAAGAACCCCAAGCCGAGCTTTGAGCTCTGCAACGTCATCAACGCCGACATCATGTGCATTGGTAGCGGAATTGGACATTTCTTGCGATTGCTTTCCACCCGTTCCAGCCCTTTCTGAGTGCCCCATATCTTTTTGCAATACGGACAAAAGCGGATTTATCTCTCCTGCTGAATCAGGATGATAGGCGCTATGGTAAAAAGCTTCCCACTTTCTGTACAGATCAATTGTCGCAGGATCGAGATCTGCAGACATATCCGCCATCAAATGCCATGGAGTCAGCTGCAGTTTGGAAAGATGGCTGATCCATAGATCCAAATATTCATCAGCAAGCTGATCGATATCTTTTTCCCTGTCCAAAAAGGCCTCTCTCCCATAGTATACGCATTCGTATTGCGTTGCCTAATGGCTATATTCGCACAAGCAATGAGAAAAACAGACAAAAAATTCTCTTTTTTTAAGGCTTTTACACCCAATTCATTGACAGAGACCATCGCAGCGCAGCAATATTTAAGAAGCAGTGCACAAACAGCAATGAGCCAGCAACAGAAACTGGTAAACATAATAAGCATTGGAGGCGAGGATCTTGGCGACCTCAAAATCAGGGAATAATGACGATACTATCGTTATAAAAAAATATGCAAACAGACGTTTGTACAACACAGCGACAAGCAGTTATGTGACATTGGATCATCTATGCCAGATGGTAAAAGATGACGTCGAGTTCGTTGTCTATGATGCGAAGTCTGGAAATGACATCACACGATCTGTCCTAACCCAAATCATTGTCGAAGAAGAAGCAAAAGGGCAAAACTTGTTGCCTATTTCCTTCTTGCGTCAATTGATCAGCCTTTATGGCGATTCCATGCAATGGGTTGTCCCCAAATATCTGGAACACATGATGGAAGGTTTTTCCGAAAATCAGGATAAAATGCGCCAATCAATGCAAGAAACCTTTGGCGGCATTTTTCCTTTTGGCAATCTGGATGAAATGAACAAACAAAACATGGCTCTTTTTGAAAATGCCATGCAAATGCTGTCCCCCTTTCAGAACCCGCAACCGTCCTCAACACCAAATACTGAGGAACCAGAGGTAAAAAGATCCGCAACTAAGGCTGATAATGGTGGGTTCGACGACTTGAAAACACAGGTTGAACAGTTGCAAAAACAACTCGACGCCCTAAGCAAAAAAAAATAGCTCCCAGCACGACAACAAAACCGCCGCGTCAACAGATCAGGTAGGAAAAACCCAACAATAAAATGGCTCCCAATAAATCGGGAGCCATTTTTGAATAAGCTATTATTGACAAAATTTTGAACTGGTTACTTATATTGGAAAAATAATTGCGTCTTTAACCCCAACATTTTCGATAAGCCAATCAGGTTTAATTTCCGGCTTCCCGAAATAAAATCCCTGGAGTAGGTCAATCCCTTCACGAGAGAGGAACTCGGCTTCTTCGGCCGTTTCGACAAATTCAGCAATTGTTGTGTGATTTAGCGCTTTGGCTAAACCCAGAAGATTTCTAACAAAAATCTGATTTTCCTCATTATCAAGAATACCAGCAATAAATGAACCATCTATCTTGATAATATCTACTGTAAGCGTTTTAAGATGCCTAAACGTTGTATAGCCTGCACCGAAGTCATCAATAGCAACCTTACAACCAAGTTGCCTTACAGCAGAGACAAAACGCGCTGACTCTTCCAAGTCATGAAGCGCCGCTGTTTCTGTGATTTCGACAATCAACCGACTGGCAATATCTGGCCTCGACTTCACACGCGAAGACAACGCCCTCAGCCAGCTGCGATCTGATGCTGTCAGCCCAGATATATTCAAAGACATCGTGATGTTCGGATACCGGACCAAATCCTCTAAGGCCAACTCTAAAACTCTACGATCAATAACCCGCATCATGCCCAATTGTTCGACAACAGGTATGAACCGCCCTGCCGGAACGGTCTTTCCATCGCGATCAAACATGCGCAAAAGAGCTTCAACCAAAATAAGCTCATGACTTTCAGAATCGACAATCGGCTGATAAGCCAAGGCAATCCTGTCTTCTTTCAGGGCTAGCTTGACTTCCTCACCAATGATCATACTGGTTCGATAGTTTTCACACTGCTCTACAGTTAACTTGTAAGGTTTAACGCAATCGCGGCCATTTGACTTTGCCTCCAACAAAGCGCTTTCAGCTTTTGCAAAAGCATCAAAACTGGTTTTTGTCTGTTCAGGAAAGTCGACAAAACCAACAGAGACCGTCACGTAAATACGTTCATTGTTTATCTCAAACGGTATTTCACGAACGGTTTGTAAAATGCGATCAGCAATGGTGTCTGCTTCCTCATGCGAAGCGACACTCATGATTACACCGAATCGATCGCCCCCAAGGCGACCAACAATATCAGCCCCCCGAATGCTTTTATCCAGGCGTTCACCAACCTCGACCAAAACGGCATCACCCGCTTCAAAGCCATAAGCGGTGTTAATCATACCGAGATGATCGACACCAACGGCCAAGAAAGTGCCCACATTACTGTATCGGATAGCCTGCTCAAGAGAGAAATCCAGAGATTCCCTTAACCTCAACTTATTAAAATGCCCAGAAAGCTCATCGTAGCTGGCAAGATATTCAAGCCTTGCCTCTGCCTGTTTCTTGACGGTTACGGGGCGTAGCACGCCAGTCAACCTTGTTGGTGCCCCTGTGGTCGAAACATCAACCGACCCTCTATCGTGGACCCATTGAAAATTACCCGCGCCATCCCGAATGCGATATTCGCAATCGTAGAGGGCCTCACCAGAAAAATGGTCCGTTAAATTACGCATTCTTGCTGGAAGATCTTCGGGGTTAATACGATTGTGAAAGGTTTCACCTGTGGCTGGGATCAAATTATCATCCAAGCCAAAAAGAGACGCAGCTCTACCCAACCACATAAGGCTATCTGTTGCCAAGTCCCATTCGTACATGACATCACCTGATGACTCCAATGCGGTCGTCATCTGGTCCAGAAGAGAAAGATCTATATTATTATCACGAGCGGACCGGAGCACGGTCTGTCTACTCCTACCTGAAGATGGACAACTATAAATACCCGCACAAGACACTGATATTCACGTTAAATTCAAATGAATAATAGCGATTAAGTCATTAACGAATACTGAATCCAGTTCATAATTAATCGCAATAAATAAATAATGGGTTTTGTATAAAGGCTTTATCAATTCAGTTGCAAGAAACTTATTTTCGCTTTGAGAACAAAATATTAAGCAAAGTGCCTAGAACAAATTAAATATCCAAATCAAGTTTCAAAATAAGCGAAAATACAAAAACTATTTCTTTTAATATCTACCATGGAATACACACTCGATATTGGTTAATAAAAAGTTAATACACACACCGCCTAAGTACAAAATATAATTTTCAAAACATTTTATACAATTTCTATTGAAACTCACCTTCAAACGGTCTATTTCACACTAAAAATAATGTAAACACCTTGCTATGTAAGCATCCGTTTTAAGTGAGTAAATTTCGTGACTCGTGCAACAAACAAACCTTCCGACACATACCGTATTGAGAACCATGTAGGTCAGAAAATACGTGAACGCAGAACTATGCTGGGCCTAACTCAACAGCAACTAGCCGATTTAATCGGGGTAACTTACCAACAAGCTCATAAGTATGAACGCGGCATAAACAGGGTTTCTGCTGGTCGTTTGTATGAAATCTCACAAGCCCTGGGGGTAGAGATAAGTTTCTTTTACGAAGGACTTCATGACACTCAAGGTACCGTGAGCGAACGTCAACGAATGTGTTTGGATCTCGCGCGGAACTTCACCAATATCAAAAATGAAAAACATCAGGACGCTTTAAGTATGCTTTGCAGGGTATTATCAGAGCAATCACTGACTGATCCTGAAACAGCCTGAATCACAAACAAGCCAGAACATCAAATCGAGTCAAATGCCTCAGATACATTAACCGGGCTTATCAATATCTAGAATTCATCGGGTTACTGACGAAAGCTCTATTCCTAAAGAACCCCTAGCCTTTCTTGATTATACTTTTCGGTTTGGATCTCGCGCCACCAAGATTGGTTTTCAAGATACCAATCAACAGTATCAACAAGTCCTTGTTCAAAGCTAACTTTTGGCGACCAATCTGTTTTAGACTTAAACTTCGAGACATCTAGAGCATACCGTTTATCGTGCCCCGGACGATCCTGAACATTTACAATCAAATCAGAAAAATTCTCTCTGGCCGGATAACATTGATTCATATGGTCACAGACCCCTTCGACAACCGAACAGTTTGTGCGCTCCTCTCCAGACCCAATGAGATATGTTTCACCAACATCTCCCTTTTCCAGGGTTAGAAGAAGAGCTTGGACATGATCTGACACATGTATCCACTCTCTCACTTGGCTTCCATCCCCATAAAGCGGCAAAGCTTTCCCATCAATCGCGTTCGCAATCATTAAGGGAATAAGCTTTTCGGGAAACTGCCATGGTCCATAATTATTACCACAGTTCGTAATCATTGCTGGCAGACCATAAGTATGCCACCAAGCTTTTACCAGATGATCTGAGGCCGCTTTCGACGCTGAATAGGGTGACCGGGGATCATAGGAACTCTCTTCATTGAAAAAGCCACTTGCCCCAAGAGAACCGTAAACTTCATCAGTAGAGATATGCAGGAATCGAAATTGCGAGGGGGCTCCCTTTTCCCTCCAAAAACTCAGGGAATTCTGTAGTAAATTAAAGGTTCCGACAATATTACTGTTTACAAACTCACCCGGCCCGTCAATTGATCGATCAACATGGCTTTCAGCTGCGGCGTGGATCACAATGTCTGGCTGGGCATCTTTGAAAGTATTTCTGACCGCTTCATTATCTTCAAGTGCAGTTTTGTTGACAGAAAAATATTCCTGAAAGCCATCTAACCGCCTAAGATCAGCGGCATAGGTCAACTTATCCAGAACAATAATTTGGTCGGCACCTAAACGGCTTAACTGTCGAACAATCTCTGCACCAATAAAACCAGCGCCGCCAGTTACAAGAACCCGTTTATCTTTCCAAAAATGTTCTGCACTCATTAAAGGCCTCACCTAAACTTTGACGGTATTAACTAATGAAAAGAACAAAGACCTGATAGTGAAGTCGCTCGCTGAAAAAGCGCTCTATACGTTACCCGATTTCCAAATACTCATCATCTTCAGAATCATCCGCGACAGACATGGACGAAATATCAATAATACGGCACAGGCGACGGTGAAGGATTTCAATTGATACTGGCTTTGCCAAAACATCACTAACGCCTGACTGGATGGCCTCCATCACTCGATCGTATTCAGTATGTCCCGTTAAAAGAATTATCGGAACACGACTAAAAAAACCGCCTTCTTTTCTGAGGCCCCGGGTAAATTCCAAACCATCCACAGGCTCCATTTCCCAGTCCGTAATAATAATATCAGGCTTTTTAAACTTTAACTCTACCCTAGCAGCTTCGACATCGCGAATATATTGAACATCAAAGATTCCCATTGCAGTGAAGATTGTCTTAACAATACGCAGCATATGCGCACTATCATCAACAACCATCACATTCAATCCTGACAAATCGTAGGCGGACAAAATACCCTCGCAAATATTCCAAAGCTGTCTTTTACAAAATAATAGCAGAATAATCCGCCGTACAGTGAGATGACAAACTTATAGCCCGAAGCCAGCGATAAAAAAAAGCAGCGATGCACATAAGCAAACAATAATTTTTATTTAGGACAAGTGCACCAGCGGATTCACAAAAAAACAAAGACCGAAACAGGGCACAAAAATCAGACAAGAAAAAAGCCCGGCTTTAGACCGAGCTTTATCAGAATGGCGCACCCGTCAGGACTCGAACCTGAAACCTCTTGATTCGTAGTCAAGTGCTCTATCCAATTGAGCTACGGGTGCGTTTCAAAGCGTTTCCAGAGTAGATCCCTGAAAACGAGGCGGAAGTTACTCTTGCTTCTGTGAGGATGCAAGCCCTAAATCGCAGATTCTTATTTTTTTTTAATCTCATGCCTAACTATCAATTAGTTGGTGGGAAAACTCTTGTCCCTGCGACTCCCTTCAAGTAGTATCTGGCCTAAGTATTTTGGGGGGTTGGTCAACTCGTGTATCTTTTCGGGCGTTTTTCCCGTATCAATTATAGTAATAATACTAGATTTGAGAGATGATATATTTGGCTGATCACAATCAACAGTGCGGACTTGTCAATGGGATCCATTAAATCCTCTGTTTTGCGTAATACCGTTACAGCTTTGGCTGCGGTGATGTTATTAAATGGTTGTTCTTTTACCGAAGAAGCCTTGTGGCCTTCTATTGTCGGGGAAGAAACTGTAGAAGATGCAACGACGACTGCTGCAGAGGCACCTGTCGTTCCTGATACAGTTGTAACCGATAACATCTCTGGCTTGCCTTTGCTGGGCTCAACCATTTTTGAATCTCCGGGGGTAACGCCGGGACAACCAACAGGAACGCATGTTGGCAAAAAGGTTGAAGAGCTACGCGGTGATCTTTCGAGGCTTCAAGCTCGTTTGATACATCATAATAACAACTTACAGACACAGCGTAACAACGCACGCGGTAGTGCCGGAACTTACCATTCCATTATTGCTGCGATGAATACGCGTCTTCAGGTTGGGACCACGCCCGGTAACCCACAGATGGTGAACGGCTGGAACAAAGCACAGCAAGAACTGGAAGCTGTTGGTGCGAGTATCACCAATTTAAACAGCCTTTCCAACGAAGCAGGATCAACTTCTGCCCTTGCCGCCTTCGTTCTGGATTCAGCAAAGTCGACGTATGAATTACGTGGTGCTTTGGATGAAGATCACAGACAGCTCGCTGTTCTGGAAGACGAAGCCAACCAGACGGTTGTTATTCTTGACCGCCTGATGAATGAATTGACCGAAGATATTGCGCGTACACAGAACTACTTCTCTGCTGAACGTACAAATCTGACTGCCCTTCAGGTTGCAGTTGATAACGGTGAGTTTATCGGTGGCAACCTTGGCAGCAGAACTTTTGGTCTTCCTGTACCTCCACCACCAGGTGGATCCGCTGGTCTTGTTGGTCGTCAACCTCCTTTGGCCATCATTCGTTTTGATCAGCCAAATGTGAATTACGAACAAGCGCTTTTCACTGCCGTTAGTCGCGCATTGGATCGTCGCCCGAGTTCAGCTTTTGACTTGGTAACGGTTGCCCCTGCTCGTGGGAATTCAGCTCAAATTGCATTGGCAACAAGCAAATCCCGCAAATATGGTGAAGATGTTATGCGCTCATTGACCAAGCTTGGTTTACCGGCTTCTCACGTGTCGCTTTCATCAACCAGTAACCCGGGTGCTCAGGTTCCAGAAGTTCATGTTTACCTTCGGTAACAGGATTTAAATAATTATAAAAAAGCGGTATCATTTTGATACCGCTTTTTTTTGTGTCTCGAAATATCTCCCGAGCGAGAACAACATAGAACAATACAAGCCCCTCCATAAACGCTCATCTCTTATCCCCTATAGTCTATTGACCCGTCCGCAAAAATACTTCAGAGCATGCTCTGTCACCTCACTCATTTTTTAGCTTGGATCTCCCCTTGTCAGCGGACCTAATACCCATCGTCGCCTTTATTCTATTTATATCCAGCTTGATTCAAGGGGCCGTCGGTTTTGCCTTTGGACTAATTGCCCTAACCTTCCTGACCTTGCTCGGCATCGAACTAACCACAATTGTGCCGCTACTTTTAACCGCAGGCCTCGCTCAGCTTCTTGTCGGGGTATACAAGCTACGTGATCACATCCAGTATGAGCCTTTGATAAAAGGATCTGTAATCAGGTACATCACATTGCCTTTGGGTATTCTTTCTCTTGGGTACATCACCACAACCATAGACAAAGACCAAATTGAACAACTGGTCGGCCTTCTCATTCTTGGAATTGTGGTTCTACAGCTTATCGTCAGGCCCCACCCCCGAGAAAAGCTTCATCCCTTCTGGACATTTATTGCATTTGGGGCCAGCGGCTACACAGCAGGACTAATTGCTGTTGGAGGCCCACCGATTGTTTTGTGGGTCATGGCCCACAAATGGACAAACGGACAGATAAGAAGTTTTCTTTTTGCCAGCTTTCTTGCCTCAGCGCCGATAAATGCAGTCGTTCTGTACTTCGTTCTGGGCGATAGCGTCTTTTCACCTATGCTTTACGGCCTTGCTTTTTCTCCATTGATCGCGCTGGGCTCACACTTAGGCGTTAAACTCGGCCACGCGTTTTCTCCTGAAAAGCTTCGAACAATTGCTTTTTCCATCCTTGCCATAAGCTCTCTTTCATCCATCGCAGCACCTCTGTTAAACTAAATTTGTAGCGTTGCAATCAGGGCAGGCAAGGTTTGCCCTTCTAAAGGTTGAGATTTTTCGCCAGTTCTGCTTTATTCCGGCATCATTTAAAATTGGAGTCGAAAACCGTGTCCGAACAACCAAAAACTTTTCCCGTATCTTGGGAACAATTACATCGTGATGCCAAGGCCTTGTCATGGCGCCTGATGAACGAGGGGCCTTTTGAAGGGATTCTTGCTGTTACACGTGGTGGCCTGGTACCTGCTGCTATTATCGCGCGCGAACTGGATATCCGCCTTATCGACACCGTTTGTATCGTTAGCTATTCCAGCGAGAACAAACAAGGTGAGCTCAAAGTTCTCAAAGAGTCACCAAAAGAAAGTAAAGGCTGGCTGATTGTTGACGATTTGGTCGACACAGGAAAGACAGCTCGCGCCGTGCGTGAGATGATGCCAGATGCTCACTTCGCAACACTCTACGCCAAACCAGCTGGCCGCGATATCGTTGACAGTTTCATTACAGAAGTCAGCCAAGATACTTGGATTTACTTCCCTTGGGACCTTGCCCTACAAACTGTCCCACCATTGGTTCAGGGTAAATACGACTAACTAAACGTCGTAAAGTATTCGGCTCTACCGGCTGATTGGATAGTTATCAATCAGCCGGGTATTGCCAAGCCAGGCAGCAACAAAAATACGCCCACTTAACAAATTATCCCGATCAGCAACATCACTGAAAAGCTCAAGATCTTCTTCTGATCGAACCTCAAGGTAGTCGATTCGATCAAATCCACTATCCAGAATAACTTTTCGCCCCCATTCCAAAACGTGATCAACGGCTTCGCCTTGACGAATCAAATCTGCAATCGTGCTTTCCACCTTATATAAAGTCGGTGCAATGGCACGTTGGTCTGCTGATAGCCGACGATTTCGGGAAGACAAAGCAAGATGATCACCTTCGCGAACTGTCGGGACCCCGATAACATCGACATCCAAGTCGAGGTCACTGGCGACACGCTGGATCAATAGATACTGCTGAAAATCTTTTTGTCCAAAATAGGCTCGATCCGGCGACGTTTGAATAAGCAGCTTGGAAACAACTGTTGTAACCCCGTCCATATGCCCAGGGCGTGTTGCCCCGCAAAGGCAATCCTGCATCGTTCCCACGGCAACAGTGGTACTGTATCCTTTTGGATAAACCTCTTCTGCTTGGGGGAGATAAACAAGATCTACGCCTGCGTCCTCAAGCTTTTTCAGATCCGCATCAGTATCCACCGGATAGGTATCCAGATCAGCCTTATTATCGAACTGCTTGGGATTAACAAAAATCGTAGCAATAACGCGATCATTATCCGTCTTGGCGGCACCCACAAGCGATAGATGCCCCTCGTGCAGTGCTCCCATGGTCATCACCACGCCAACTTCTTGTTTATCAGCCTTCCAGCCGGAAACAAGGGCGCGAAGATCCCGTTTGGATTTTACAATACGCATTACTCTTCCTATTAACCCCTGATAAGGGGGCATTATCTTGAAACGAAATACTTGCGCGCCGTTATAAACAAACGCCAATCACGATACAAACAGCTTTAGAGAAAATCCTAACAAAGCACTTATTGCACCGCAACAATTCGCCCTCCCCCTTTTTCTTCGTTATACTAACCTGCAAGCCTAAGCTTGCAGGGGCCGCAGATTTCACTAGACTGCCGTCAAATTCATCCTTAACGAAAGAACTATTATGAGCGCTGCTCTCGATCTCAAACAACGCCCGACCATTCGCCTGAGACCAAAGGCACAGAAAAGACTGTTGAATGGTTATCCGTGGGTCTTTTCCAACGAAATTGAGGTCAGCGCAGAAACCAAACAAATCCCGGCAGGAACGGTCGTTAGGATCGAAGCCAATGATGGTCAACCATTAGGCACAGCAATATACAACCGTCAGCCACTAATCTCTGCTCGCTTGCTTAGCTCTAGCGCCAAAACAATTATTGACGAAGATTTTTTTGCGGAAATTTTGCGAAAAGCTCTATCGCTACGTGAAACCTTGTTTAGTGTTCCTTACTACCGTCTAATTCA
>NZ_CAKZMP010000177.1 GCF_937128705.1 uncultured Kiloniella sp.
TTTTACTTTATTTAGTCGCCTTAAAATGGCATTACAACAATGCAGACTTCGAAGCAAACTCGTTAAAAACAAAACTTAAGAGAATTTTAGCAACCTGGATGTTAGCAACTTTTTTAGGGTTTTCGTATATTTTATCTGGAAAAGAAGTTTGCATTCCAATAGAAAAAACATTAGCCGCGTCTTTAGCGGCTATTTTTCCTCAAGAATTGTGTTGCTTCTTCTATACCTTGAATCTAGGATTTATCACAGAGCTCTAAATTCCTCTTTCAGCACTAATTTATGCATGAAAAAAAGGGGGATTAGTGAATCTAAAATTCACATTAACATGTTGAAGTCTTTGTTACCAGAAGGAGACCCAGATATCGAAGAAAGTTACAAAAAAATGTGTGGAAAGAAAGTCTTATATTTTAAAAGGTTTTTGGGTTGGATTATAAAAGAGAGAGGAGATAATACTAAAGGGATAGACCCACTTTTTTACGACTGTTTTTTCTATTATATAATTTGTTTGACATTTTATACAATTATTATATTTAATATCAATACAACTATAACCTTTTGAAATACAATTTAATTTATAATTTAAAAAATATTTCAAAATTTAGCTATAAAAAATAAGTAATTAACTATGTTTTAACCATACCCTGACACACCGGGAAACCATTGACACCCATCTCATCCCATGATATCCCAAAATATCCCATTTGTAATCAGAAACGACCCATTTCAGACCAAATCGGGAACATGGCAAGTCAAGAACGCAGGGGTGCGTTCTTAGATAGACCAATATCGGTCAATTCATTTTGGGGCGGAATCAGTGACCTTTTTTATAGGTACATTTGAAAACAAGGTAGACAAAAAGGGCCGCGTGTCGGTTCCGGCTACCTTTCGCCAAATGCTCGCCGACCAACCCTTTCAAGGAATTGTTATTTTTCGTTCCTATCGTGCCGATGCCCTAGAAGCAGCTGGTATGGATTTTATGCGTCGCCTCCATAAAAGCATGAGTTCCAACCTGGACCTGTTCTCTGATGAGCACGATGATCTTGCCACAGCCATCCTTGCGGACTCTCACCAACTTTCATTTGATGGTGATGGACGTATTCTTTTGCCGCCTGCACTGATCGCCCATGCCCAAATCAGCGATCGTGCCGCCTTTGTCGGCAAAGGTGACCTTTTCCAAGTCTGGAACCCAGACACGCTGGAACAGAAAAAACAGGAAGCCCGAGATCGCGCAAAAGCCCAGAAGCTGACAATTACACTTGATAGAGAAGGAGAAAACGGATGACCCCTCTTTTTTCCCCTCTCTCTATAAAAGGTCTAGTTTTCAGTTCAGAAGGCCCGTCCTCATCCGGCCCAGGCCTGAATGCCCAGCAAGACGGACATTACTCTGTCATGCTGCCGGAAATCATCGCTGTCCTGACCCCACAGGACAACGAAGTGTTTGTCGATGGCACCTTTGGTGCCGGCGGGTATAGTCGTGCAATTGCCCAACAAGCCGATTGTAAAGTCTTCGGCATAGATCGGGATCCTACGGCGCACGCGAATGCGAAAAAGCTTCCCGAAGTGATCACTGGCCAAATATCAACTCTTGCTGGCTGTTTTGGCGACATGCAATCGTTATTAAAACAAGCAGGTATCAACAAGGTTGATGGCATAACATTGGATCTTGGTGTTTCTTCCATGCAGCTGGATCAAGCAGAGCGCGGCTTTTCTTTTCAGGAAGACGGTCCGCTTGATATGCGCATGGACGGCCCTAATTCTGATCAACGGCCACCAGCGTCTCATATTGTCAATACATACGACGAAAAAGAGATCGCGGATATTCTGTATAAATACGGCGAAGAAAAAAAATCTCGTCTGATTGCACGTGCGATTGTGACCGATCGAGTTGAGAAACCTTTTGAAACGACACTGCAGCTCGCAGACCTCATTCGTCGCATCATCAGGCAAAAACCCAGAAAAGATGGCAAAAACATCCATCCCGCAACTCGTTCTTTTCAGGCCTTGCGCATTTTCGTTAATGACGAATTGGGTGAACTGGAACGTGGGCTAGAAGCAGCAGAAC
This sequence comes from uncultured Kiloniella sp., assembly GCF_937128705.1. Lineage (GTDB taxonomy): Bacteria > Pseudomonadota > Alphaproteobacteria > Kiloniellales > Kiloniellaceae > Kiloniella. The sequence goes on from NZ_CAKZMP010000177.1 coordinate 2,063, forward strand.
AGCTTCTAAATCCCGGCGGCCGATTGGCAATCGTATCTTTTCATTCTCTCGAAGATCGTATTGTTAAAAACTTCTTACGCGAACGCAGTGGGGGGACGCCGCAGGGCTCCCGTCATTCTCCGACGGTTGAGCCCGCGGCTCTGTGTAAGGCCCCTTTCTCCCTGCCGACAAAAAAAGCCATCGCACCCAGCGATAAAGAATGTAACGAAAATCCTCGTTCTCGTTCAGCCAAACTCCGCGTCGCAATTCGTACGGATGCCCCTTGCACACAAGGAGAAGCCGCATGAAAAACCTCGGCCTTACTATCTGGATTGTCGTTGGCACCGCGTGTGCAATCGTGCTTTTTCAAATCAAAGAAGAAGTAAATGCCCTTGAAGGACAATTGGCACAGGTAGAATCCCAGATCGAAAGAGATAAAGAAGCTATTCGTATTCTGCAGGCAGAGTGGAGCTATTTGAACCGTCCAGAGCGATTGGCCCGTCTGTCTTCTCAATATCTAGAACTCAAACCGCTTGATCCGGCGCAGATCGTTACATTGTCCGATATTCCTTATAAAGATCAAGAAGAGACACCCGGTACCAGCATCAAATTACCAAGCTCAGCAACCCCCGCCAGTGCAGAGGTGACAGAATGAGCGATTGGCGAGAAGATAACAAACAAGGTCGCCTGACCAACCTGAACAATCCCAAAACGCCCAAGGCAGTGATTACGCTGGATGGTCGTTTACGTCAGGCCCTCGAAACCGGGCGAACAAGATTGATTGTTGCTGGCGCCTTGATGGCGATGGCCTTTATGGTCATCTCTATCCGATTGGTGGATTTGACCCTTTTACAAGGCACAAAAACGAACACTAAAACAGCACAGGAAATTGACGAAGCCCCCCCTGTTCAAACGACCCGTGCAGATATTGTCGATCGTAACGGCATTGTTTTGGCAACAACGCTTCCAACGGCATCACTGTATGCTGAGCCAAGAAAAATTCCAAACCCAGAAGCCGCAACAAGAGTTCTAGCAGATATACTCCCAGAACTTTCCCAAGACAAACTGCTAAAAAAGCTATCATCAAATCGTGGCTTTATCTGGATCAAACGAAATCTAACGCCACGCCAACAATATGCCATTAACAACCTTGGTATTCCCGGACTAGAGTTCGAACAGGAACAACGCCGTTTTTATCCCCATGGCAGCCTTGGTGCTCATGTTATTGGCTTTACAAACGTCGACAACAAAGGCCTCGCCGGCATTGAACGCTCATTTGACCGGGTGTTACGCGAACACCCAGAGCCAATTCAGTTGAGCCTAGATCTACGCGTTCAACATATACTGCGCGAAGAAATGGCCCGCTCTATGAAAGAGTTCAGTGCCATTGGTGCCGCAGGTATCGTCATGGATGCAAACACTGGCGAAATAGTCTCTTCTGTATCACTCCCCAGCTTTGACCCCAGTAATCCGGGAACGGCGTCAGATGACGCACGTTTTAACCGCGCCACTTTGGGTATCTATGAAATGGGGTCAACGTTTAAACTACTGACCTCTGCAATGGCTCTGGATGAAGGCGTTGCCTCTGTCTATGACGGCTATGATGTCAGCAAACCCATCCGCGTATCTCGTTTTACCATTAACGATTACAAGCCCTTGAAGCGTTGGTTGTCTGTACCCGAAATTCTTATCTATTCCAGTAACATCGGCACAGTCCAAATGGCGATGGAAGTTGGAACAGAGGGACAACGTAAATATCTGTCGAACTTTGGCCTTTTGCGTCCAGCATCCGTCGAAATCAGCGAAGTTGGTACACCATTGGTTCCGTCACCTTGGCGTGAAATCAACACCATGACCATCTCTTATGGGCATGGTATTGCGGTAAGCCCCCTACAGCTAAGCTCGGCAATTTCCAGTCTGGTCAATGGTGGAACATTAAAACCTGCAACCTTCATCAAGCGCGCCAAGGATGATGCCCCCCTCGGGCGTCGTATCCTGAGTGAAAAAACGTCAGATTATATGCGTGATTTAATGCGGCTTGTTGTTTTGCATGGTTCAGGTAAAAACGCCAACGCCAAGGGATACCTTGTCGGCGGAAAAACAGGTACCGCAGACAAACTAAGAGGTGGGCGTTACGTAAAAAATTCACGTGTATCTTCTTTTGTTGCAGCATTTCCGATGAACAATCCCCGCTATGTTGTTTATGTCATGGTCGATGAGCCCAAAGGCACAAAAAAAACATATGGATTTGCAACGGGTGGCTGGGTCGCAGCGCCTGTTGTTAAACGCGTTATTGAAAGAATGGCTCCCCTTATGGGTATAGAGCCAGCGTATATTGAAGACGCAGATAACGTAGGTAATACAATTTTGAAAAAGGCCAAGGCCCGCATGGAAGGACGTAAGATTGCGGCTAGATGAACTGTTGTCGAAAATACCGGAAGAATTTCGTCCCTCATGCAGTGATGACAACAGGGAAATAACAGGACTTTGTCTTGATAGTAGAAAAATAAAAGAGAGTTCTCTTTTTGCAGCTCTTCCTTCTTCTGTAGAGAACGGCCCCGACGGTTTTGATTTCATCCCCCAGGCTATAGCATCTGGAGCGACAGCAATTCTTGTTTCTGCTACAAAAGATGCTGCTGCTTATGAAACGAAAGTCGCCGTGCTGAAAAGCAAAAATCCGCGACAAACAATTTCACTGTTGGCTGCTGCGTTTAGTAAAAACCAACCGGAAACACTGGTTGCAATTACAGGCACAAATGGCAAGACATCAATTGCCACTTTTACACGACAAATTTGGGAAGCACTTGGTCAAAAAGCTGCCAGTCTTGGTACCCTTGGCATTTACCCCCCTATCCCAAACGCGCCAGCAGCCTTGACAACACCTGACTCTATTGGCCTTTTCAACAGCCTCAAAGACCTTAGTGATCTTGGCTACAACCATCTGGCTTTGGAAGCATCTAGCCACGGTCTTGACCAATACCGTCTTGATGGCCTGCGCTTGAAAGCAGCAGCTTTCAGTAATCTCTCACAGGATCATCTGGATTATCATCCGGATATGATCAGTTATCTCGATGCCAAACTAAGGCTCTTTCGCGACTTGTTACCAACAGGTGCAGTCGCTGTTCTCAATGCTGATATGCCTGAATATGAAAAAATCGTCAAAATTTGCGCAGAGAGAAACCATCGTATTATTAGCTATGGACATAGTCCCAGCGACCTGCAAGTCACCAAACAAACCCCAACTGCTGACGGGCAAGATCTGACCTTATCCCTCTTTGGTGAGACGCACAAAATCACGCTTCCTTTGACTGGCAGTTTCCAAGCTTCAAATATCATGGCTGCAGTCGGCCTTGCAATTGGAACAGGTGCTGACCTAGAAAAAATCCTGACCGTTCTTCCTGCCTTGAAAGGCGTACCTGGTCGCGCCGAGAAAATTGGAAAAACAGCCAAGGGCGGCACGGTTTACGTAGATTTTGCCCATACCCCGGATGCTGTCGAAACCATCATTCAAGCGCTGCGCCCCCACACAACAGGTAAGCTTTCCATAATTGTCGGTTGTGGCGGAGATCGCGATCCGGGGAAACGTCCTTTGATGGGTGGTATTGCCGATAAATTGGCAGACCAAGCCTACATTACAGACGACAACCCCAGAACAGAAGATCCCGCAGCCATTCGTGCACAAGCAATGGCAGCTGCCCCAAACGCCATTGAAGTCGATGATCGGAAAAAAGCTATTTTCAGAGCTGTTTCAGACCTTAATGACGGGGATCTCCTTATTATTGCCGGAAAAGGTCATGAAAGCGGCCAAATTGTCGGCGATAAGGTACTTCCCTTTGATGATCGCATTGTTGCCCAAGAAGCAATAAATCATACGTTAGAAACCCGGAAT
>NZ_CAKZMP010000178.1 GCF_937128705.1 uncultured Kiloniella sp.
TTGCTATTGCTCCGATCAGATTTCCAACAAGAACAAGCGTCCAGTTTCTTAATAATTGTGCCAAACTTATGTGGCGTTCGACCCATGCCATGATAATGAGATTGTTGCCGGTAAACAGTTCTGCGCCAGCAACAACAACCAGAATGAGACCCAGAGAAAAAACGATCCCGCCGAGCAATCTTTCAGGGTCAAAGCCCATATCAGTATTGGTAATAACAAGTGTATAAAACATGGCACCAAAGGCAATGAAGGCTCCCCCTAATATGGCAAGAACTAATGTCTGTAAGGCAGGTAAGTTAGCTTTTGCAACCCCTGTGTTCTCTACTCTGGCTGCGATTTCTTTTGGTGCGTAGGCATCTGGATTTATGCGGTGTTCTATTGACATCTCTGGTATAAATCCCCGTTGATCAATTGGTGCTTGGTCAAACTTCCCTTTGTGTAACTTAGCTTGTGGTGCAGATCTTTTCTCTGATTTGCATCAAATGCTGACGTGTCATATCGGGCATCGTGCCCTGCAAATAGCTGAAGCAAAAAGACCCTGACATAAATCAATGTTTACAATTTAATAAGCGTTAGAATTCAAAATAAGGTAATCGATATCTGCTGCCGCGTATCTTTTCGTCAGAAGGTCAAATATTAGGAGATGGTGATTGGATTAGAGCCAAGTCAAAAGCCTGCCCCTAAAAGCTTAGATTGACGTAAAAGCCAGAAGATAGAAAGGAGAGGCCATGTTTGGAAAGCCATCACTAATGACCCGTGTTGCCATCGGTAAGGGAGTTGGCCTTGTTTTTGGGTTGATCGGGTTTATGTGTCTTCCTTATTTTTTACCCGATGCTGACTGGATGATCCGGTGGGGGATTTTACTTTGGTATCCAACACTTGGGGCCGTCGTTGGTGTCTTTGGTGTTTTTACTGAACATCCGGTATTAAAAATCCCAATGCCATGGTGGTTTAGAGCGCCCATTATCGGGGGCTGGATGAATTTTGTTCTTACGTTCTTTGCCTATGAAAAAATGACCGCAGTACTTACGTCAATGTTTGGAGAAGCAGGTGCTTTGAACAACCCTTTCTGGTTTGTACTTGAAGGTGCGATCATTGGCTTGGTCATCGGTTTTCTGGCAACACGATTTGGCGGTGAGGGGCGGAATACGGTTGCGGAGTGATTTTGTGTAATAAGTGATTTCTGCGAAGGGGAGGGGCTAAATTTACCCTTCACTTTCCATCTAAAACCCTTTCACTTTCCATTCAAAATCATATCTTTGATCTTTTTTGCCTTTTCAAAGTGATCCAACTTATGTGTTTTGATCCACCATGTTGCCGCTTCCATTAGCAGGTCTGGGTCATCATTTTTGTTGGCAAAGAAAGCATAGAAAGACAGCCCGACAGTCTCACCTTTTTTGTTCATTTTTAGATCACAAACTTCGATGATTTTTTGTCTTAGAGATTGTCTCATAAATAATATAACCTTATTAATAGTTTATATGATTTTAAAAAATGTGATGGCAATGCGCTTAAGTAGGGATATTACTGTTTTTGATATGAACTTTTAATGTGTAATGGAACGTAAATCATTTGAAAATAAGTAAATTCCATTGGTTATTTTTGGCTTTTGCATCAAAATATTTTAGAAATTATTGTCATCAGTTGGCGCAAGAGAACAAGCTTGATAGTAGAGTGTTAAATTATCTAACAAGTAAGTTTCTTCAATTTGCGCTTTTTACGATACCTATTGGTGGTTATGGAACCTATGCAGGATTAATGACATATCTTGAATCGGATATGCTGTTTTTTCTTTATGCTACATTCTTTTTTATCGCTTTGTTTGCGTACTTGTTTTGGAAAAATAGCAAAAGGATTGAGGCTATTGCTATCGTCCACAGTTCGCCTGTTCTAACTTCGGGAGAGGTCGTCGGTAGAACTATTGGTAGACACGGTGGGTTGAAGGTTGAATTTTCATATATTGCCAATGGGAAACAATATCGAGGGTCATTCTTAGCGGCAATGGTTACAGAGTTTCCAAAATGGAAAAAAGGAAGCTTCTTTCCTTTGATTTATTCCCATATAAAGCCGTCAGTTGCTTGCCCTTATGATGTGAATATGTGTGATAGATTCTGTTTATTGCAGGATAAGGATAAGCCTGATACCGAAGACAATACAGTTACTGGATTTTGTAATATTCTAGGGATACCAAATTGGGTGAAACGCAAAAAATAAGATAATGATGCTGTCAAAGATCATGAACTTTCTTTGACGGAGATGTTTCTAAGAGCATGCTACCCTTCGATTGAAACCTAATTCAGTTTCACATATTTTCAATAGTTAATCCCAGATCCTCGCATTTCTGGTGTGTTGTGTTTTACCGTTTTCATCCATAGGAAGTAATATGCCGTGAAGATTTGTTAACACTTTATTAACTATGTTCTTTGTGTTTCTATACTATCGTTTTGTTCTATGAAATTAGTGCATTGCTTGCGGACGAACCAGAGGGGCACCCAAAATGCTACAAGGGCGTGATTAAATTCAGGCATCCTAATAATCGGGCCTTTTATGAATATTGGTGCAAACTGCCTAAAACAGGGATTTTACCAGACAGAAATAGCTTTATGCCGGAAGAAATTCCAAGCTTGCTATCAACGATGGTGGTTTACGAGCTGGTCTCCCAAGATTTTATCCGGATCAGACTTATTGGCTCTACAGTTGAAGAGCGCTTTGGCGGTCACCGTACCGGGAGCAATTATCTGGATTTTGTGGAAGAGCACCGAAAAGACGCCGCGTCGGCAGCCTTTTGGTCACAGGCTAAAAATAACTGTGGGATGCATGCGGTGCTCGCGCAGGAACTGGTATCGGGGCGTATTGCTCATATTGAAGTGGTTGGTGTGCCGGTATCGAATGTTGAAGGTGAGCATCCTATTCTTTTCTTTCAGAGTAATGAGATTGCTTATGATAGTGATGAACGACAAGTAAAAGAGCCGCTGGAATTTGATGATAAAGGTGATGGTTTGTTGAAGTACATCAGGGTCGTAGAACGGTCTTATTTTGATCTTGGTCTGGGTGTCCCGCAATTTCGCGATTGATTCGCAGTAAGATTGCGTAATTGTAATTTATCTTTCTTTTACAATGGCTTTGTGTTCAGTGTCGCGGGAAATTTAAGGTGTTAAATTATCTATTTTGTGTAATTTTATATCGTAGGATATCTTTATTTCTGGTTTATTTCAAAACATCCAAAGTTTGAGGAAGATAATCCTTGATTAATGTCAATTGACACAGGCATGATCTAAATTCGTAGTTTTCTGCGCTGGTCCTAGTTGCTTTCTTTATCTTATTTTCTAAGTGTTTAAGTCAAAAAACAACGGTCAGTTCTGACGACTGCTTTGCTTGTGTAAAGAATAAAAAAAGGCTGTGGTTCTCCATGGATTTTAAACATCCGAAATCTGCAGAGTTCTATCGGTACTGGCTTGACTTGCCGCGTGTTGGTTTTGCACCTTCTCGCGACAGTTTTCGACCGGAACAGATACCGTCTTTGCTTCCAAATTTTATGATCTACGAAATGATTTCGGACGATTATATCAAAATTCGCCTTTTGGGATCAAACCTAAGTGATAGATTTGGGGATGCTCGTGAAGGTACCAATTATCTGGACCTTGTTGGCCATGAACGCAAAGTACAGGCTTCACAGGCTTTGTGGTCCGTGGTTAATCAGCCCTGTGGTCTTGTGGGTGTTGTAGAGCAGGTTATGAAAAGTGGCCTGAGTGTGTGTCTAGAAACAGTTGGACTTCCTTTGCTGAATAAAGATGGTGGTAATCCCTTGATCTTGTTTCAAAAAAATGAACTGGATTGTGAGAAGCGATTGCCGGACACCGAAAGAGAAAATCGGGATTACCTGAGAATATTTTCGAGACGGTTTATCGATATTGGTGCCGGATTAGATGGTGTTCAGGATTTAGTTTATCCGTCGTTGGCAGAAGCCTAAGAAAAATTGTAAGAATTAATAAATAGAAATGCAGGCCTGATCCCGAACGTCGATTTTCTTGGGGGTTGGTAATCCGGTGGTGGTTATCTGGGCATTTCTATATGAATTTTTCTATCTGGAGTTTTGGAACCTGCTAATTTCACGGCCTACTAATTTCATGGCTTGTTAATACGGGGTGCTGCGTAAAGCTGCCCGAATGATTATATCCATGAAATTCTTATGTTGTGTCTGTCTGTTTGCTTTGTTGGGTTTTTACTCGGTCGTGGCTAAGTTTTGGCTAGCTTTGGGGGCTAGCATCAACGCGGCTATTAAAAATAGTCGGGGTAAGTGTGTTGAACCCCTGAAGAACATTTTCAAAACTCAATTTGATGTAGCGGGGATAATGGAGCGGGCTATTTCTGTGACGTGTCGTAAATCTGAACCACAGCAACCACCGAAAATATTCAACCACGGCATTTTGGCATAAATGTTCTTGTATTGTTGGCCCAGTTCCTGCGGGTTTCCGGGGTCGAGCGTTTCACAGTTATCAAGCTCTTCGTGGCTCATGCGTGATGCATTACAACGAATGCCCTTTATTCTTTTTGCCCAATTTTGGTCTTTGAGATTACTGTGTGAAAAATCATCAGGAAAATGCTCAGGGTGTGCACAGTTGATCATAAAATAAACGGCCTGTCCGTTGGTTTCTCGGTCAACCTGATCAATGGCATCGGGCAGGGTTTGGCCTGTTGGTAATAAGCCGTTGGTTTCAACGGTGAAAGAAACTGCAATGGGAAGCTTTGCCTTTTGTGCGGCATGTATCGCGCCGATCGCTTCTTCTGATTGTGTAAAGGTTACGGCAGAAAGCATATCTACTGCGGTTGTGGCTAACCAATTGACCTGTTGTTCGTGATAATCTTCCGCCTCTTTGACGCTAATCTGATAATCCGGGGCATAGGCATCCCCGCGGGGGCCAAGCGAGGCATTGAGGACAATTGGCTGTCGATTGTGGCGTGATCGTGTGTCGCGAAGTTCGGCGATATATTCAATGGACGCGCGATTAGCTGCTTCTATCTCGTCAATAGTTTCACCCAAGTCGTCTGCCCAGTGGGCATGGGCTTTCCATGTTTGGGCATCGAGAATGAAGCCTGTATTCATTTGTGCGGCAAGAGAGAGAAAGCCGGTATAGTAGTCTGTCAGGGCTGCACGACCTTTTTCATCGGGCAAAAGGGTGTGGGCCGCGAAAGCCTTGATTGGAATGCCTTGGTTAAATATTAAATCTGTCTCTATGCCCCCATCGGTGAGGAATAGTCCGCCGTTGAGTTGAGGCAAGGCGTTTCTGAAGCGTCCTGTGCTGATTGTTCCGTTTGTTCCCGACATGCTCTGTGGCCTCTCGCTCACCCGTGACTCAATACCCTATTATAAGCCGTTTTTATCTAAGAAAACACTATCGGGGGAAATGTTTCAAGGTAAAGCTGTCAACGGTTACACAGATCTTGGTGGTAATGGATGTAGCAATGAATGGGGCAACGAAGGGCGTAATGAAAGGAGGAAGGGATTAAGGGGCGCGATCAGCGGGAACAAGGTTTACCCTGCTTATTTGTTCCAGAGGACCGAAGTTTCATATCAACGGGACGTTAATTAAGCTATATTAAATGGATAACACCGAAATAAATTAAGCTGCACCCAAACCCGAAAAAAATGATCGCGACGAGTTTGTTGATGAATGTTATCGCAGATGGGTTTCTGATCAAACTGGCTAGTCTGACGGCCGCATAGGCAAAGGCACTGAGAGAGAGAAAAGACAATCCCATAAAGGTGAGTGTCATGAGTAAAAGTTGAGGCGTTGCTGCGTCTTCGGAATTCAAGAAAAGAGGAAACAGTGCCAATAAAAAGATGATCATCTTTGGGTTTGTCAGGCCGACAAGTAGGGATTGACGAAAAAGATAAGGGGCAGATCTCTGGGTTTGACGTGAAGACTTAAA
>NZ_CAKZMP010000179.1 GCF_937128705.1 uncultured Kiloniella sp.
TTTTAAAAAAGCTATAGGGTTGGCCTAGTGCAGCCGCTGGAAAGACATAGGATAGTCTTAGGGCAACTACGAAAATGAGAAAAATTGCTATAATTAATGCTATGACTGATAGCATTTCTGATGCAGAAAACGCGAATGTAATTAAACCTACGGCAATAGCGATTGCAATATTCATTACAATGTAGAGTAGAAAGCTTTTGCCAAAAATAACAAAATGCCTTTTTTTAAGGTTAAACACGAATGTTTCAGAAATAGATGCATTTCCTGTATTTAGAAAACGGATCCATGCGGTAAAATATTGTATGGGAATTAATGTTACGAGAACTGCGATTCCAATTGTTGCTATTGAATACATTACAGGTAAATCCGGTGACGGGTTAGCCTGAATATCTAATATTGATTGAACTACAAAGAAAAAAAGCACGACAGCGATTATTAGGATTGAAATCACTGGCATAATCGCTAGTTTGAATGCTGTCGCCAGATTTGAAAACAGTAATGAAAAGGCCGTGCTGATTCCCTCTCCAATGGCGATAGAGTTATCTGTTTGATCTACTTCTGTCTGAGTTGTCACTTTATATCCCCCTTAAATTACTCTTTAGCTAGATGTCTAGTAGAAGAAGGGGGATAATATTCAACGTATAAGGAGTGTGGCAATGGCAAAGTGTATTTATTTGAGGTAAATACACTCGAAGTAAAATGCCAATTTATTTTGCTTGTGGCTCCCTTAGCCATCTATCGTTTCTTCGGGTTGTTCAGGCACCCAGCCTGTACAGCCTTTGAAGACGATAGAAAGCATTGAGATCACAGCGGCAGTTGGCAGATAAGTCACAAAAAGAATGATGAGTTGTAAAAAGAAAAAAGCAGGCCCGTTACTTTGAACAAAACTCAAGATATTAAAATTAGCGGCTTCTTCCGGGGTTGTTGGCATACCAGTAAAGAAGCTTCCGAAAGCGAACATGGCAATTAAAAGCATGAGTATGCCAAAGGGGATCGTCAGTATCAGGAATGCTGCAACAATGCGCCAACCTTGATTGGCCGTGTGCTTCCAGCTGTCGTTAAGGGTGTATTTTTCGCCGACAGCAGTGGCGGGTAGAATGAATGATAATCTTGCTACCACATAAATCATAGCGATCATTAGTCCCAAAAATAATAACGGGACAAGGGATGGAATTGCAGCGCCAATGGTCAATACGGGCAAGCTGCCAATCATACTCATGCCATAAAAGATGGCGAGCAGGATTATTATTTTCAGAAGAAATTGCCAATGAACTCTGTTCCAGCTTGTGATTGAAGTGGATTCAGGTGCTTGCAGGTTCATTAGTGTGCGACGATGCCAGGCAACAGCAAATAGTGTGTGTGGAACATATGCGAGTATACTTAGTATCCAGCTTGATAGGGCATTCCCCAAAGATGGAATAGACAGGGCTGAAATAAGAGCGGATAGCAAGAACGGAAACAAAGCCATTTGTACCAGCGCGGGTAAATTCCCCATAACCGTTTTGATGGCAAGGCCGCTAACGGTCTTAACCGGAATGTCATGAACGGCTTGTTCTGGAGGAATCTGGGATACCATGCTGTCTTTCCCGGCTTTGTTTCCGGCCTTCTGATTTAGTTTAATTCTTCAACGATTCTACGTGCAGCTGCTACGGGATCTTCTGCGCCTGTGATCGGACGACCAATGACGAGGTAATCCGCACCAGCTTCAATGGCGTCGCGCGGTGTCATGATCCGTTTTTGATCGCCTGCACTTGCCCATGTAGGACGTATGCCGGGAACGACAAGCTTAAAATCAGGGCCACAGACTTCTCGCAGCAATTTAATCTCTTGTGATGAGCAGACGACGCCGTCAAGACCACTTTCTTTTGCAAGCAGGGCAAGGCGTTTGACCTGTTCCGCTGCCGGGCCTTGTTGGCCGACGTCTGATAGATCGCTATCATCCATGCTTGTCAGAACAGTCACCGCCAATACGATCGGGCGCGGAATGCCGAGATCTTCGGATGTTTCGCGTGCGGCTTCGGCTGCGGCTTGCATCATCGCTTTGCCGCCTGAGGCGTGAACATTCACCATAAAGGGACGCATGTGTAGGGAAGACCGGATCGCACCGGCAACAGTATTGGGAATGTCGTGAAACTTCAGGTCGACAAAAAGAGGTTCGCCACCAACGGCACCCCTGACAGCATTCGGGCCTTGAGCCGTGAAAAGCTCTTTGCCAATTTTAATGCCGCCGACTTCACCAGAGAGTGCTTTTGCCAGCTCTGTTGCTTTATTGATATCAGGTGTGTCAATGGCAACAAAGATACGTTCTTTCGGGGTCATATTCCGATCTCCAGTAAAGGTTTGTTAATCGGAACCCATACCTAACAGAGGTGATCCCGTTGGTCACCTCTTATTTCTTGTAAGAGAGTTATAAATAGAAGAAGAAGTTAATTCGATATAGTTTTGCGTAACTTGGCTTATAAAATCAAGGCCAAAACCTTTGGCTCAAGAGCGTTGATAGTAATATCTATTCAAAATAATTATGCTTTTATTTCAGTGTTTTGCCAAAGCATCACAGGTTACGTTGTGGACAAGGTGGTTGTTGATAATCTGACTTTCAACATTTTGTCTTTACTCAACCGGTGTTCCTACCAGCGCCGCGGTTACGCCCAAGAAGGCCATTAACGTAAAGCCTGACATTTGTAGGGATTGTCCCTTACGCCACGCACGGGTCGCAGCGATGCTGGACTGTATGGCATAATACAGGGCAAAGGCCCGTGATGCATAGCTGATGATTTCAAAAACATTAGCTGTCCACGTTAAAAACACTCCGACCCCGACCAGTAGAGCATAGGCTATCTTTTCAGGTACAAGGCCGTTGGTCGCTTCGGCAAATAGTCCACCAGAACCGCTCGTATCCGCAATCGCCGCACTGAATTGTGCGCTTAGAGCAGCAAAAACCAAAAGCAATGGCAAGATTGGCGCGACAACCTGCATCAACTCAATAATTGCCGTTTCATCCAAAGATAAGAGTGGGAATTCAAACGCGTAGGTCAAGAGAACAATATAGATACAGTAAATTACGGTAGATATCTTCTGCGCTAACTTCATAGAACGTATACGTAAGTGCGCATCATAAGTTGCGCCGAGGTAGCGCGATGTCTCAAACCCCTGGACTGTCACAATCAATCCGGCCATTAACGTAAATGCCGCCCATCCCGAGACTTGTGGCGTGCTGAACTGCAAGGCGTGCTGGCCGGTAATCTCTCCGAAATGGACGGCAAGGCCGAATATGAGTCCTGCAATAATGGCTAGTTTCAGGCCAACAGACACCTGTTCCATCCGTTCAAGCGCCGCGTAGCCACGGGTCATACCGGTGAACAAGATTAATGCGAACACCGCAGTGGTCAGAAGGTTAGCGTGAAATTGGTCGTTTAGCTCTGTCAGGCTTACGCCAAAAGCGCCAAACAAGTTGAGGTAATAAGCAACGGATATGATGAAAGCGAAGGCCAGAACACTGGAAGCTATAGTTTCAAGCCTCACCAATAATTTTGAAGGAGTGGTTTGCGTTGCAATGTCCGCAATGTTGAATCTGATAACACTTCCGAATAGGTAAGCAACTGCGCACAAGCTGACCATAACAAGCGGAGCATATCCGCCGTAGTTGACGTCGAGGATAGGGCCGAGAACCAAAAAGCCGCTCCCGATGATAGATGCTAGCGGTGTGATCGTTGCGCGCCAAACCTGTAAATTAGCCAAGCGAGGCCAGATCAGGAGCGCACCAGTTGCAATGACAATAGAGAGAATAAGAGCGTTAAGCATCTGAAAGAAAAATCATATTTGTTCTGGTAAAGCAACACAGTATTAATCACTTCGCGCTCAGAGCGAATTTTGCCCTTGAGCGGTGAATAACTCTTTGCCGATTTTGATACCGTCGACTTCACCAGAGAGTGCTTTTGCCAGCTCTGTTGCTTTATTGATGTCAGGGGTGCCAATGGCAACAAAGTTACGTTCTTTCGGGGGCATGTTCCGATTTCTAGTAAGGGATGTTAATCGGAACCCATACCTAACCAAGGTGATCCCATTGGCCACCCCTGTATTCATCGTAATGAGTAATTCATGCTGATAGATCGTGGCTGATGCCATATTCAAAGGCCGTTAATACGTTTATCAACAAGCTGTGCAGCGGCTAGATCTTCCAGTGCATGACCAACAGATTTGAAGTAAGTGATCTCTTCTACAGAACTCCGACCTTTATGTTTGCCTTGGGTAAGATCAAAGAGGTCTGCTTTGATATCTTCTTTTGAGAGAACACCGCTTTGTAGGGGGATCACAATGTCGCCGCCTTCTTTTGTTGCGCCAGCAAAGGTATCGACAAATATGCTACTTCGTTTGATGGCCTCATCATCTGCTTCACGCATATCCGGACGATAGGCCCCAACCAAGTCAATATGTTGGCCTGGTTTTAGCCAGCTGCCTGAAATCAGGGGTGTTTTACTTAGGGTTGCGCTTGAAATGATGTCAGCCGAAGATACGGCTTTTTCCAAGTTCTCTTCGGCATGAGCCGTGAACCCTAGGTTGTTGATTTCTTTTGCGAGGTCTTCGGCCTTTTTCAGATCACGTCCCCAGATTGTGACATCTTTTATGGGCCGCACAGCCGCATGTGCTTGAATAAGACTTGGGGCAAGAACACCAGTTCCAACCATGGTGAGTTTTGTGCTGTCTGGTCGGGCTAGATAGGATGTTGCCAATGCAGAAGCTGCGGCCGTGCGACGCGCTGTAAGGGTTTTGGCCTCAATGAGCGCTTTGGGAGTGCCAGTATCACCATCAAACAGGATGTAAATTCCTTGAATAGCAGGTAAATTCTTCTCACCATTTTCAGGGCTTACAGTAACAAGTTTCACGCCGACAGATTTTCCGGATTCCCAAGCAGGCATGAGCAGAAGGGTGGATTCTCTTTTGCCATTGGGCTGTTCCATATCATGATGGTGACGCATGGGAACCGTTATGTTGCTTTGGAAAGCGTCTCTTAGAGCTTCGACAAGAGAAGGGTAGTCTAGGCTTTGTGTAACCTGTTCAGCTGTGATGTTCTGCACGGAATGACCTTTAATTAAATCGACAGTTCGAATATTTTATACAATGTGAATGCGGAGAGAACCAGCCTTAACGCGTAGAGAGTTTGTAAAATATTATATGTCGTTCTTTTGATGAATACTTTGACTTTCGTGATACTGAAAAGAGCTGTTCATTCTTTTCAGTATCACGGTCTTTGGTGTCTCTGTCGTTAAGGCAGGCAATCTGACGTAGGCCGGACGTCGGCGTAAATGGAAGACAAAGGCGCCATGATAGATGCATGAACCATGTCAAAGGGCACAGAGATGCCATTATGTTCAATATTTGCCGCGGCGCAGGCATCACATGCCACGGTTACTTTAAATCCCAGGTCAACAGCAGCGCGGACAGTTGCATCTATGCACATTTGGCTCATAGCTCCGCATATTGTTAGGTGCTCAATTTTCCGGTTCCTTATATAATCTTCTAAACCTGTATTTAAGAAGCTGTTTGGTTTCGTTTTTTCAATAATGGCTTCGCCTGTGATGGGGCGTACGCTTTCATGAAGTTCAGCGCCAAGCGTCCTAGGGCGAAAAAAAGGGGCCGTATCTGATGTCATGACATGTTTGACATGGATGATGGGGGTGTTGCTATCGCGTGCTGCCATAAGTAATTTGTTTGCGTTTACGATTGCTTTGTCCATAGCTGGCAGGGGCATTTTACTTCCGCTGAAGCTGGGGAAATAGTCGTTTTGGATGTCAATAAGGAGCAGAGCCGATTTATTCATTTTAATCTCATTTCAGTAAAGGGCTTTATATGCCCTTATCTTTACAGGGGGTAGGCGTGTCTTTACGATTGGCGGATATGACAAATAATGTGCGAATCATGCCAAATATTGTAATTATTGCGTACAAAGGTGTTCAACAATCTGCCCTGTTTGGTTTGGGCGAGATGTTCGAACTGGCTAATCAGTTGATGGGTGATGATGTCGAGCTAAAGATTACCCACCAAGTACTCGCACCGTCATCTGTAGATAACGATCAGAGTATTGATGCTGTTATCCTGCCGCCAAACCTGACAGGAGCCAGAGGGAATGGTGACCAAAACTTACACAACTGGATCAAAAGACAACATTCTTCCGGGGTAATCATTTGTTCTGCATGTGCAGGTGGTTATTGGTTGGGGCATGCGGGTATTTTGGATGGCCGACCAGCGACGACGCACTGGGCTCTTGAGGCTGATTTCAGATCAACCTTTCCCCAGGTGCAGCTCAGCCCAGAAAATATTTTGGTAGATGACAATGACATTGTAACTGCTGGAGGTGTCATGGCTTGGGTGGATCTTGGAATTCACTTAATAGGACGTTGGTGTGGTCCAACGGTTGTTTCGAAAATCTGTCGCCAGATGTTAATTGACCCAAATGGTCGAGAGCAGCGAAACTATCGTTCTTTCTGCCCGGTTATGGGCCACAAGGATCAGGCTATTCGTGCTTTGCAGCTCTGGATGGAAAGTAATATAAACGAAGACCTTTCGATAATGGCATTGTCTGTTCGGGCCAAAATTTCTGTTCGATCATTACAACGCCGATTTTCGAACAGTACTGGATACTCTATTAATCAATATGTTCAAGAGCTTCGAATAGAAAAGGCAAAGGGCTTACTCGAACTAACTATGCTGACCATAGGTGAGGTTTGTTGGCGGGTTGGTTATCAAGACGTGTCGGCTTTTAACCGTCTATTTAAATCTATATCAGGGCTAAGTGCTGGCCGCTATAGGCAGCGGTTTAATGTTAATCAGGCTAACAAGGATAAAGCGAACATCTACTCCGTAAAGTGATGAGTTGCGCTTAATAAAAAGAGATTAAAAAGGACTGTTGTATTCCACTCTTACTGTAGAAATCTATCATACAGAGAGAGAATTAGACTGTTCTTTTTCTTGTAACTTTTTAAGTTCTGCGCGCTCAAAGGAGAGATCTCGTTGCAAGTCTAACACTTTCCATTCAGCTGCTTTCGCACGTCTTCGGGTCGCGGCGCTGGATAGCCATGCGATAACGGCACCCGCGAGAATGCCGAGACCAACGGAGATAAGAATGATGAGATA
>NZ_CAKZMP010000180.1 GCF_937128705.1 uncultured Kiloniella sp.
GGAAATATTTTAACATTAGCATCGTGATCTGCCGCAGTAGTTCCTAGTGCGCCGCGCTTCTTTGCCACAAGCTCGCTACCTGAAATAGAGTCCCAATGCACAACCTCATCTTCTATAGTAATAAAGCCGCCAGAGCCAAGCTTGGGGCGGTATGAGCCGCCGTTGTCCCTAAACAAGTCCGTAGATCGTAACGGTATAGTAGCAGTAGCAGCTAATACTCCTGTTGTGTCCATGTGTACTTGATCTATATCGATAAAGGTAACAGGAAATTCACTTACAGCAGACCTATAAATGTTTCCTCTTAGGTTTTGGGTTATTATCTTTGCTGTTTCTGTGCCGTCAGCAAGCTTCAGTGGCTCTGTGTCTGAGTCGCCCCAGCAGTTAAGAACCATTGTCCATTCCCAACGTATCTCTGGTGCTAGCAAATACCGAGATACAAACTTTCTTATGCCAAAGCCGGCCGTAGTCGTGCCTTCTAGTTTATATTGAACCTGTCTAAATCCGTACCCGGCTGGCTGTTCGATGTGCGTGTCTATCTTCAAATCATCTTCTGCTAAGAAGTCCCCTAGATCTGTCCATGTACCTTCTTGATCAAACTCATCGTTTCTTACATAAAGATCCATTGTGTCTGTTGGGTCTATTGAATCAGTGTCGCCGTCAAGAACTATTTCAAAATTCTCTTGAGATTTATCTACCATAGGAAAATCACCGTCAAATATTGAAGTAAGCAGCCGCCAAGACTTTTGGCCGGTTAAATTAAGCTCATCAGTATCTATTTCAAAATAAGCGTTTCCTATAGTTTTTTCATAGTATAAAAGAACATATAGTTTGTCGTTAAACCACCAAACACGATCAACTGCGCCTTGATCTTCTACATCGTCAGAGCCCGGGTTTTTAACAAAGGTGCTAGTTCTGGCATATGTATACATACCAGAACCATTAAATACAGCCACTCTTCCGTCTACGTTGTTACCGGTGGTGTAGTCGTAACCCATGAGGCGGTCAAAGCGAGTTGACCCCTCAACACTTGAGTTACGATATATCATCCACATACGATCTTTGCCAACACAAACATCTTGCGGAAACCCAACCTCTGAAATGTCATACATCTTTTCTACTATTGAGCCGTTTGTTCGCCACATTCCGTCAGGCATCCAATAATACAACCAGCCCCTAAGCTGAGTAGGGAAGCGGAAGTTGCGCTCATCAATACTTGAAGAGGCATCATGCACAGTTACCAAGCCAATGCCGTCATAAGCATAAAGACCGTCTTGCCGGGACATATAAATTCTATTGCCATATAAAAACAGCTGCGCGGTGGTGTCGCCGTCTGTTTTGCCAGTGCTACCAACTAAGACATAAGACCGGCTTGAGGTATTGCCAGTATAACGATAAAGATTAGTATTCAAATTTAGCCCGGACGTACCATAAAGTTGACCCTTCCAAACTATTAGCTGTGAATAGTAGCCACTACCGGCTGTGATTTCCGTCACAGTTGTAGAAGAGAGCGACATATACCAGTGGCCGTTTGTAGCTGTTGCTATATGTAGATTATTGTTCCAAATAACCATTGAACTTATGGTTGCAGTAACCCCTGAAAGAGAAGCCGGAAGCGTTAAAGCTACTTCTGTGCCAGACTTATCAATCCGCACAATCCTATTAGTAGCGGTGTTGAACGTCCGGGATGCTATAAAAGTATAGTCTTTTGAAGAACAAAATGCGTACGCCGCGGCCTTTGTGCCGCCTAAAAGACCGTCTTCGGCGACTGGCGCAGCAACAGGGTACAAAGAACCGTCATCATAAATGGGGTAAAGACCTTCTGAGCCGTAAAAAGAAGTGTCGTCTTCCCAAAACCTTTGTAGTTGGCCACCTGAAAAGTTGTCTATTGTTTTAGATCTAAGTAAAGAAAAATCTGTTTCTTCTTGGTCGCCGCCACCGATTCGAGGTATAAAGCTATTGGCTACGCTTTTTTGATAACTGCCAATCCGGTAACCAACGCCATTTATTGCTACGTCATATTTAGTATTATCAAATGCCATTATTGACTACCGTATAGCTGGGCTCTTTCTTCTATGTATTCATCTGCTTTGTCTGCGTAATATGTTGCTTCACTTTCCATATTATCTACAGCCCTAGCGCCAGATGATTGAGCATAGATATTATAGCGAGACTTGTCGCCTAGTAAATAATCAAAAAATTCTGACATCATATACCAGACTATCGGAAGGAAGAACTCGCCAGGAAGGCCGGGAACATCATCAGACACTACTGCGAACTTTTCTAGTCCGTAAATGCGAAAAGCGCTCACAGCAGTATTAAGTTGCTGAATGCGCAGGGAAGTGCCGTGGCGGAAAATAGAATCCACAGGATAATAATAAGACTCATAAGCTTCAACAAGACGGACATCAGTTAATGGAGTAGTAAGAGCAGATAAATCTATAGTGACTTCACCGTATGTGTCTGGTGCTGCCGCAACTGTCTGGGCGCCAATCTCTTTTTGTACTTTAGGGTACAAACGTGCGACAGCAGCTTCAAAGAAGTCTTCTATCTTTGTGTCAAATGTGGTTATGTCGTCTAGCGCAAGTTTTGACTTGGCTGCCGCTAATGCTTGTGCTTTTGTCATTACAGCCCCTAGTAAGGAACTCTAGTTGATTTTTCGAGTAGCTTTTCGTATTCTTCGCGATCTATCGCGACAACACTTCTCGCACCGTCAAGAACTTCTATAGCACCAGTATCGTCTGTTGCTAGAAGGCCAAATCTTACATCTTCGCCTTCTTCGTTCTTGGCCTTATGCGGGACAAACCTCACTGCATCAACTCCGACCTGTGAGCGGTCTTCGTCATTGCTTAAGTGTATGGAGAGTCCCGCAATCGTGGATTTAAAAAAACTCTTATCTGCAAGAGTGTCTATTTCTTTCTCTTCTATCGTAGTATCTTTTGACTTCTTAGCCATGCCGTACCTTTCAAAGTTATGTGGGGGCTGTATCACGCCCCCACGTTATTAAATCACACTATTCTAGGTAGTTAAACCGTATAGTCGTGCGTGTGCCTTTTCCTGGCCAACTCGTAGTGTGTACTTACCACGAATAACTTTGTGCTGTCCGTCCTGGCCTGGTGTGGTTGCATCTTCCGTATGGAATGAACCCTGTACACCGTTGTTGCTATAGTGACCGATTGCAAGATGCTCTGTGTCTAGGATCCACAACTCATCTTTAGCGATAGACTGATCAACAATCATATCAAGATCGTGCGACAAGATACCACTTTGCCAAGTCATAGTGTTCGGGTTGCCCCCAACTTTTGACTGTGGGTCTTTCTTGCCAATCCTTACTAGGTTAGCATCTAGAGCATCAAGCTTTTGCTTCTGTCTAGGAGACATAGCCAATAGCTTTGGATCGCCGCCGGCTTCAACAATGGCAAGAATCTTCGCATCAATGGCTGCAACTGTTACAGCTCCACTGACATCGGTTACGTTGGTTGTAACAAACTGTGTTAAACCGCCCATGTAACGAGTCTTAGTAGAAGAATTTTCGTAACGAACTCCGTATAGAACTGCTTTTGCAAGCTGTCTATTGATTTCTATGAATCGGCGCGCTACTTGGCCAGTCATAGGGTTGCCAGCCGTTGAAAGCTGCGCAATCTCATCATTTGAAAGTTCTACTCCTCGTGTAAACGTCTGCACGTAGTTATACAATCGAGCGCCATTATCTGCTACAGCAGCTTGTGCTTGTGCGTTCTCAGGATCCGCAGTACCAAGGCTTATTGCTGTTTTAGATGTATGTGTCGCATCGGTTGTACCGGCAGCACCACGAGTTACTGTTAGTGTGGTTGCACTGGCAATCGCACTAACTTGTAATACTTCGTCTTCAATTTTTATAAGTTCATAAACCTGATACTGATAAGCATCATTCACTGTAAGCGTAGTTGCACCGCTGGCAATCGTTACAGTTTCTTCACGTACAGCAAGAGCTGTTTCTGTCCATTCGTGCTTAGTAGATTTAGCCGTAAAGCCGTTCGTACCAAGTCGCTTCAAAAGCGCAATGTTCTGGTTACCGGCATCGAGAAAATCGAGGCCATTTTTTAGATCGAGAATATGATCAGCGGAATCGCTGAAAGTTGTTTTAGCACCTGCTACAAATGACATGTTATATAAGTTCCTTCAAAATTAAAATATTATTTTGTAGGCGTTTGCTGAAGATCGATCATTTGTTCTAGTGAGTTAGTACTCGGGTTTTCACGAAGCTTCTTCAATTTGGCAGCCTTGTCCTCAGGGGACATGGTGGGCGTACCCGCCTTTTCTATATCTCCAAGTCGTCTTTGGGCTGCTTTATCAACGCGAGCTTGTGTTTGAGCGGCCAGTTCTTCGAACTGATCATCAGATGTTGCTGCTTTCAAATCAGATAGTTCAACGTCAGGATATTTCTCCTTATTCGCTGGATCAGAAAGAAACTCATTAATGTCGTCTTTCTGCATCTGCTCGGCAGCATATTGCTCGGCGTTAGTAGCTCTTTCTAGTGCCTCATCAGAAGTGCTGCGATTTTTATCGCGCTGTGATTGAAGATTCTTCAAGTCACTCTTCTTTATAGTCACTGTTTCGTTGTCGTCTGTTGTCCCCGGAACATCCTTTGTTGGCGGGGTTGTCGCTGGCGTACTCTTTGGTTCGCCACCAGTCCCTGCCGGATCTGTGTTCTCGGGAGTCGTTTGACTTTCAGCCATACTTACTCCTTGTTAATTGATACCTTTAAAATATACCAGTAATCTTAAGCATATACAACTTTTTTCCGGCCTCTTTTATATTCGCGCAAGTTCTTAAATCTTTCAGCATCCCGGTTAGTTCGCTCAAGGTTTCTCTTATATGCAGCAGCCGATCTTGAATAGCCTTTAACAGCAACCCTTTGTGAAGCCTTTTTCTGAGTCTTCCACTCGTCCCACTGTTTCTGAGTCCAGTCTTTGCGCTGATTATATTCAGGGTTTTCTGCAAGAAGTTGCTTTCTGACTTCAGGCGTTGCATCACCGTACTTGCGCCAAAATTGGCCAGTCTTGTATTTCTCCATACTTGCGGCAGTTTTGAAATGTTTACCTTCAAACTTATAAGGAGACTCTTTGCGCTTGTAGTTGCTGCCAAACTTTTTAGTATATGCTGACCAGTCGCCGCTGGCTTTTGCTTTTCTGTAAGCCAAGGCTTTAGCGGATGTCTTTGAGCCGTATTTCTTACGAAATGCTGACCAGTCACCGCTCTTCAAAGCAGCCTGAACAGTTCGGGCTTTTTCTGCTGATGAATACGTGTCGGAATTGATCCAGTCAAACCCTTTCAAGAATGGGTTATTGTCAAAATAGCCGGCTGCGTTTAATTCATCAAGCTTTTTAGTCGCCCACTGTCCTTTGGTGCCTTTTGGCTGTTTCGCATATTCGTCATATAGAGCTTTGTTTTTTTCGCGAGCGGTTTCTTTTTGTTTTTTAATACGAACCGTTTGTTCACTGTCGTATTTAGAAAGAAGTCCTTTATAAAACTCATCGGGTGTTACACCAAACTTTTTAAAAATAGCTTGGCGTTCTTTTTCTGCCGTTGGGTATGGTAAATCCTTCCAACGCTCTGAGTTGCTAAAGTATGTTTCAACAACTTTAGCTAGCTTCTTGGTTTTTTTGAATCCTTCGGTATCAAATTGCAGCCCTCTAGGCTTGCCAAAGAACGCCGCAAGATCTTGATCTGTCTTTGCGCGTGGATCCAAAGACCTTGTATAGTTTGGTTTTGTTTCGTCGTATCCTTGTTTGGTTTTTGTGAGCCCATAGCCTTCGGAGCCGGCTTTTCCAATATAATTGGTAGCAGGTCTGTCAATACCTTTATCCACAAGGGCCGCTTTATACGCCTCGTACCCCATATCAGCTTGTGGAAACTTTGTGCGTAACCTAGTTAAAAAGGTTGAATCCTTGCCCTTGATCTTCCGGCCAAAAGAATCCTTGCTGGCCGCATATTCGCTAGCTGCTGCAATGTATGGATTTGGCCCAAGACCAGATAAACCTTTTTCTGAGAAAGCATTGAATGGCGTTGTGTAATATTTATCACCAACACGCAGCCGGCCTTCAAAATACTTTGCATTTTCTGCCCGGAAAATCTCAATGTCTTCTTCTGTATAGCCGTACTCTTTGAGTTCAGGAATCATTTTATCAAACTGTTTTTTAAAATCGTTCTTCTGGTATTTATCAATACCGTTATACAGCTTGGCCATAATTGGGGTGTCAAAAGGCATAGTAAGCGAAGCTTTCGCGAGATTTTTTTGGAATGCATAAAAAGGAATCATTGCCTTTACAGGACGTTCAATATTTCTGATCTTATAATTGAAAAAATACTTATCAACTCGCTTTAGCGCAGCTTCTGGTTTAAATCCTTTTTTGATTAAAGCATTATAGGCTGCGGTTCGGGGGTTGTTTTCAACTGCCGCATAAAACTTATCAAGCTTGCTCTTCCCGCCAATCTCTTTAGCTAGGTTTGTCCGGACGTTCGCCGGAACCTTAGCAAGTGATTTCTTGGCGTACCCTCGTCTGAGCATTTTTGCTTGCTCTTTAACATAGCCCGATCCGCCAGAAAGAACGCCGGCTTGTGCGTTATAAATCGTGTTATTAACAGTCCACGCAGGACGATATTTCAAAACTGATTTCTTCCAAAGTCGGGTAGGGGATGAAACTATCTTTCTAATTTTGTTAGTTTTAGACTGTGTTCGATCATATGCTTTTTGAGCTTTTTTGCGAGCCGGCAAAACACTGTCATCATATCTTTTTAACAGTTCATCACGCTCTTTTACTAGGCGTGATTTTTTATAGTTAGAAGACTTCGCAAACTTGCTGTCTAAATCGCTTTTAAAATACCGATCTATCGCACCTTGCTTCAAATCTTCTGCTGACTGGTTAGGATTAATGCGGCGCTTTTTCTTACGGAAATTATACCCGTCAAGATCATCAGCTTTATCGCGAATCCATTTAGTATACGGAGAATAAAAAGCCTTGCCCTTGCCAACCCTAGTATTCCCGATATTATCCGCAAGCTTTAGTTTCTCGGAAAAGTCTTCCCATTTCTTGGCGAGATCCGTTAACGACTCTCTAGTAAATGCTTTGTTTTTTCCTATCAAGCGTAGCGCGTCCCTACGAGACAACTTACCGGCTACAGTCCTTTGAAGCACTCGAGCTTCATCGTCCGTCAACTTCGCGAGATCGTCAAACACAGAGATATCAAGCTTTTCTTTGCCAACCAGCTTTTTATTAATCTGATTTATGCGAGCTATTATTGCATCTTGGCTTGCGCCCTGTGTTTTCTTCGCCGCGGTTATTGCTTCTTGTAGTTGTTCTTCGGGAGACTTATATTCGGAAAATAGCTTTTTAACCGTCTTATTTTCAGCGACAGTATTTTTGACGTATTTTATTTTTGTAGAGGCTTTTTGCGACCATGAAAATACTTTTGATTTCTTCGCGACATCAGAAGCACGTTTATATAGGCTTGTTGATTTTGCGGCGGCTGTAGCTCCCTTGGTGACAGCTAGTACTGACAAAGGATCAGAAGCAAACTCTTGAGCGCTGTTTTCAAAGCGCTTGTTTTTGTTCATAATGTCCCAATACTCTTTTGCTAGTTCAGTTTTTTCTGTGTCGTCATTACTCGCTTTAAACTTGCTTACAAGTCGGCTTTGTTCAGGCGAAAAACTATAGCCCGAAGAAGTTCGGCCTTTTTCTAGCAACTTAAAAGCGGCAGCTTTATCAAATTCTTTATCGATATAAGGTTTTATATTGGCGTTTCTTTGATTAAAAGTTGCTTGCCATGCCGTCTTGCCGGTTTCTGTTCGTTTGTCTGATCCGCCGCCACTTCTATAAATATCTCTGTCTTTAGTGTTCAAGTTCCCAACAAAGTTGTACAGACGAGCGGGCGCGGTAACAAGACTCGGCTTGCTCTCTGAGCCTTCCCCTAAAGTATATTTAAAAATCGGGTTTCTCCCGGCGGCTTCTATGCCTTTTCCAAAGCCGGACAGGATCTTGCCAGTCAAACTTGAAAGTTCTTCTTCGGCCTTAATGCCATAACCCTTCATTCGACCCTCAGTAGCTGCGCCCTTATAAGTCAATTTGTCCAAGCTTGCTTTTATCTGCTTGTCGTATTCAGCGGCAAGAGTGTTAAGCTGTGTTGGATTTAAGTTCTTCTGCTGCTTTTTAAACTCTGCCTCTAAGCGAGCAATAAGAATATTATGATGATCTATCATCTGACCGTACTCCGCCACTCCAATAGTTGAAAGATGTTCGGCTCTCTCCTGTGCTTTAGAGCGCGCAGATGATTTGCGGCGGTCTGATCCAAATGAAATTTTATCCCAGCCCTTGCCAAAAAGACCACTAGAAACATCTGTAGAATAGTTATCAATTTCTTTTTTGGCTTTATCTTCCCACTCATCCATGATGCTTTTATATCGATCAGCATCCGTCCACTCGGGAACATTTAACTTTGTTGGGGCATAATCCGCGCCAACACGAATATTAAGGTTTTCTTTATAATTCTTAACACTCAAGCCTAATTTTTCTTTGTTGGCGACGACTTTTGAATCTAGCCCGCCTTGAACTTTCTGGCGTAACGCTTCCTTCCGGCGCGCTACTTCTTTTTGGGCGGCGGCTTTCGCTGCAACTGCGGCGCGCTGAATTTGTGCCTGAGTTGCAGCTCTTTGAACTGCGGCGCGCTGTGCGCTTGACTGCGCTTGTGGGTTAACAGTTTTCTGAAAAGAACTGCGCGGGGCAGTTTTTTGAGGGTTTCCGGTTCTTTGAACTGGGTACTGTTTAGGGACAACGCTACGAGTTGGGGCGGTTGTTACTTTTAGTTTGCGCGTATATGTTGGGGCGCTAGTAACTTTTAAACCGGTATAGGGTTTCTTTTTAGTCTGATAACTTTGCAGTATTTCTAGTGCGCTACGAGCCATTTGAAACGCCGCTTTCAGGAGCTACGGCAGGCGCGGGGGCTTCTCCTGTCGGGGCATTGTTCAATAATTGGCTTGTGCCTTCGGGGTTCAATAGCGGATTCGATTGCTCTTGTTCCAGAAGATCAAGCTCGTCTTCCGGGGACAAAAAGTCAAACATTTCGTACGCAGTTGTTCTTGAAATAACACCTTGAGTAACAGCATTAAGAGCCCATTCGCGCTGTTTGTTTTCGTCTTTAGGTGTGACACCCTTAGGCGTAACAACATTCGCATAATTACCATCAATATGATCTTTGCCAAACGTAACAGAAAAAGCTGAATTTGTAGTATATTTTTTCTGGCCGTCTTCCATACCAAGAACAGTGCCGCCGGGCGCGTAACCACTGAGCGAAACTGTTTCTTTTCGCGTTAAATTCATGTCGTAAGCGCGAAGTATCTTCTTGTTGATTGACTGGTGAAACGCAATCCAAGCAATGTTTTGATCTTCTATCAATCGTGAGGTCGGAGTAAAATAGAGCCCTAAAGCTTCGCCGGAAGTGTTCGCGCCAACGCTCTCGCCAAAAGATGCGCTAGAAAAGCCGCTCAATCTCATCATGTGCTGAATGATTCGATCTTCGTGTTCGTTCAAAAGCTTGACATCGTTTACTTGCAAAAGACCAAGCTCGCCCTGTCGACCAAGCCCAACAAAGCCCCCGCCGCTTTTCGCGAGGTTGCTTTTAATATCGTCAAATTGACGAGTAACTACATTTCGTCCCCAAACTACAGGGTTCGCCATTCTGTCGCCAATACTTGCGCGCTGTTTGTTAACGTGATTAAGCTCCGCCTGCGGTGGAACAAGCGGAGTTAAATAAAAACTACCGTGGTTGTTTTCGTTAACATCATCGAAAGGCATGCAAATATCTATAGGAATTTCGCCCATCTGGTGATCGTGTTCTTCTTCGATCATAGTGTCGCCAACCCAGGCGGTGCGAGTTTTGTCAGTCCATTTTATCGCCTGCAAAAACCAGTCTTGACCGTCAATGTGTTTTAGCCTTCCCATAGAATTAAGACCAACAGGAAGAGAACCGTCACCGGTCGGAGTTTTGCCGTACCGGGCTTCACACTCTGCTTTTGTAATAGGGAATACAGCCCAAAAAGCCATTACTCTTTTGTCGTTGTCGTTTGAAAGCTGCCAATAACAGTGGCGCGGGTCGTAACGACTTACAGTCGCGCAGCGATTTTTTTTATCAAATCCTACTTCGGAAATGGCCGCAGATAAAATTGTTGCATCTCTAGCCCAGCGGCGCTGAAGCAGCGGGGTATTAGATTTACTATGCACAGCATACAAAATTTTTTCGCGAATTGAAGCATTTTCTCGATCTAAAGGGCTTGAAGGCACTTTTATACCAGGAAAAGGGGAAGTATAATGAATGTTTTTATCAGCAAAAACTTTTAATAGGTTTATTGTCAAATCTTTGCGAAGGGAAGTATCGCCGGCCTTTGGCTTATAAAAAGCTGAATGCAAATAATAACTTCTGTTCAACTCCATATCCCCATGGTAATCATGGAAATTTATTATTGAGTCGCCCAGCTCTGAGTTTAATTCGTCAATTGTTTTTTTCTTCACGTTTTACACCTCGCCCACAAAATGAAGTTCGGCGAAGCCGGAAAATACATCATCATTTTCGTGAAATTGTTTAATTGCCAAACCATTAGCCATAACCGTATCCTGCACAATGTCTTTGTCGTCCCAAATATAGCGCTGATGCTCACGAAAGAGCAGGGGAATTTTTGGAATTTGAACCATTTTGAAATCAAAAGCGTGTTGCATTAGCTCTATCATATTTTGTTTCGACGTTTTTGTAAACATAAAAGGGTAAGAAAAGCCGTCTAATCCTTCACTTATGCTATCGCCAACACCAGTACCGTCATGCTCGCCTACGGTGTCCCAAAATTCTACCGTTTCCCGGCAAATTGCAAGAATTTCATTCCACTCACAAAATCCAGCCTCAACATATTTAAATTCAACCATTTTAGCAGGCTTATTGGTGACATCGTAAACGCAAATTACTGTCGGGTCGTTTTTGCGGCCAAGATCAATACCGTGTACATACTGGTGATTTTCCTCTTTCGGAATACTCCACCACTCAGTTATTGCACCTCTTGGGTCGTCTTTTTGTTTCAAATAGTTGCGCACAAATGCTTTTTCAATCTGTCTAACTGAAAAAACAGTACCCACGTTAGCATCAAATTCGCCTTCAAATTCTTGTCGCCACGCAAGATCCGTATATTTTGGCCGGTTCGTGCGATACCACTCACCAAGCTTTGCTTTCGCGATTATTTTTTTTACGAGCCCTTTATCGTCAGACTCTCTCGCTTTCATATATTCATCATAACAGGGGTTATACGTTGGAACATCCCACCAAGCATACTGGAATGTCGTAAAACCCATGTTGTTTTCAGATTCAAAAATTTGCGCGAATAAATTTGCGCGACCTTTAGGAGTTGAAATGGCAGTCACGCGGCCTTTTGTCTGAGATAAAGTTGCGTTGGCAGCTTGCCAAATGTCTTCTGCATACTCGATAAAAGCAAGCTCGTCAAAGACAAGGTGGGTTGCAGAAAATGATCGCCCCGATTCCTTCGAGGACGCAAGGCTCGAAATTTTTGCGCCGATTTCGTTGGTCGTAACTCTCTCGTTCGTTTTGACCAACTTAGGGGCATTCGGGTTATTTTTTCGGACAGATCTCAAGATGTTATACACGTATGTATGAAAGTTAATCGCCGCATCTTTGTCTTTCGAAATAATAACAATCTGAGCGCCCGGGACATTATCAAATTCCCACGCGACCTCTGCGGCAACAATCGTAGATATGCCACATTGTCTTGGTTTGTTGATAATACGAAACCTGTCCCGGCAGGCCATAAAAGTCTGCTGAAAAGGCCAGGGCTCTAGCGGAATCTGACCCTTACCAGGCAGCAAAATTGTAGGCTGATACTCAAGAACCCATGCTAATGGGTTCAATGTCGCCGTGTACTTTCGCTGAGCTTCCGTTCCCGACTCTATCCACGCTTCCCGATTCCATATTTTCATTCAATGCCCTCTGCTTAATTTTTTCAATTGCTTCTTCATAAGCAGCTAATGTGTCAATGTAAGTCCGCGAATTAAACTGAGCGGGGTTTGAAGTTGACTGCTTATCGAGCCGCGCAAGTAATATCTGCAATTTATGCGCCTTCCAGTGCAGGGGATTGTTTGGTATAAAAAGCGGCTGGTTCTGGTCTACAAAATTTATATTGTATTTTTCGCCACTAGTATCGAAAAGGGCTTGCTGTGGTTGATCCTCTGTTTCAGTATCCATGAAATTATAATACCACATTCCAAAAAAATTTTGTGCGATCACCTGGTACAGAGAGAGCAAAAGACAAAGGGAAGGTGGGGGCAGTATAGTATGGAAGAATGGTAATGAAATGATGATCAAAGATCTAGAGATTTGATTTGTTATGAGGGGGGGATCGAACGTATGTGTAGAGATAGAGCTGATGCTGGTGACTCTCACCCCTGTTGTGTGTTCAAAGCACAGGCTGCATTCCTTTAATATAAAAATCGATGTG
>NZ_CAKZMP010000181.1 GCF_937128705.1 uncultured Kiloniella sp.
TCTTTACAATAACCCCTTCCCACAAACTTCCCAGATGCAGCTCTTCTGCTACTGCGGGTGAAAGATTGGTAATTACAGAGCCTGCCAAGGGATTGGTACCACGAATTTCCTGTTCGTTCCTTTTCGGCGTTTCAGGGGCCGGACTTGCTAGATAGGTTACCGTTTTTGCTTCACGCCCTCTCCATAGCTCTAGCTCAACCTTTTCTCCAACAGGGATTGTCGCGATACGAAACCGCAAGGATTCAACGTTGATCACTTCCTTCCCACCTACAGAAAGAATAACATCACCCCCACGGATACCCGCTTTATCAGCAGGTCCCCCGGGATAAACATTACTGACAACCACACCACCGGGGCGGTTAAGCCCAAACCCCAAAGCCAGATCAGCATTCAAATCCTGTCCGGCAATACCGGGCCAAGCACGAACCAGCTCTCGTCCCTGTTCAGCAGAATGTACGACTGTACGAACCATGTTTGCCGGAATAGCAAAACCAATACCGACAGATCCACCATTTCTTGAAGACGAGAAAATTGCAGTATTGATACCCAGAAGTTTGCCATCCAATGTGACCAACGCTCCACCAGAATTTCCGGGGTTAATAGCTGCATCCGTCTGAATAAAGAATTGGAAGTCAGCAACACCAACCTGTGTTCTGGCCAAGGCAGAAACAATCCCGCTTGTAACAGTCTGCCCAACCCCAAAAGGATTACCAATCGCGAGGACAAGATCACCAACATCAATTGTATCGGAATCCATCAGCTCAAGAGTGGGTAACTTTTCGCCCTCAGGGTCAATTTTCAGGATTGCCAAATCGGTATCTTTATCACTCAAAACCAGTTCAGCAGAAAACTCGCGTCGATCGGCCAAAACAACCTGAATTTCAGTCGCAGAATCGATGACATGATGGTTTGTCACAATCAAACCATTTTCACGAACGATGACGCCTGAGCCAAGCGACTTGCCCATCCGCTTTCTCTCTCGTCCGGGTAAATCATTCCCAAAAAATTTACGGAAGAAAGGATCATTAAACAGTGATGGGACAGCACGTTCTTTGACCAACGTTTTGGTGAAGATATTGACCACTGCCGGCGACGTCTGTTTCACGACAGGCGAAAAGCTCAAGTTTATCTGCGCCTGACTTGTCGGGACAGTCTGCGCGGAAGCAGACGAAACAGATAGGTTACTCTGGATCAAAAACAGCGCCGTGATTGACAAGAAAATTGGCAATAGTTTTGTTTGCAGAAAACGCATCAGTATCTCGTTCCTTATGAAATAAACAGTTCGCAGTTTGTTCACCTTGAGATCTAACACAGTTACGGCTGTGTCAAAATATCTCTTTGTGAAAATCTTTAAGTACTCGGCCTCAACAAAAATAAACGGGCCAAAAACAAAAGGCAGCCCCAAGGACTGCCTTTTGATAGTACTTAAATGTGTAGAAAAAGAGGCTTACTCTTCTCCTTCATCCTCATCACCAACTACAGGACCAGAATCCTGGCCTTTGGCATCAAGATCGCGATCAACAAATTCGATGAAAGCCATAGGCGCCATATCACCATGACGGAAGCCAGCTTTAAGAACGCGAGTGTAACCACCCTGACGATCTTTGTAACGCTCGGCAAGTACGTCAAAAAGTTTAGCAGTTAGTTTCGTATCACGAAGAACAGCTAGAGCCTGACGACGCGCGTGCAGGTCACCGCGCTTACCAAGTGTAACCAATTTCTCTACGATTGGACGAAGATCTTTGGCTTTTGGAAGCGTTGTTTTGATCTGTTCGTGTTTGATCAACGCGTGCGCCATGTTTGCAAACATAGCTTTACGGTGGCTGGAAGTACGATTTAGTTTACGACCACTCATTCCGTGACGCATATCTGTTCTCCTAATATCTAGTGTCTCGCGCACGAGACGGATTAAAATTCCTAACGCCGCCTGATTGATAAAAACCAGATGAAATCGTCAGGGTTCGGGGTGAACTCCCCTTTAGTAACTCTGAACCTTCTTAGAAAGGTTCGTCGAGACGCTTAGCCAACTCTTCGATGTTCTCTGGTGGCCACTCGGCAATTTCCATACCAAGGTGGAGGCCCATACCTGAAAGAACTTCTTTGATCTCGTTAAGAGATTTACGACCGAAGTTAGGTGTACGTAGCATTTCTGCTTCGGTTTTCTGAACCAGATCACCGATGTAAACGATGTTATCGTTTTTGAGGCAGTTCGCTGAACGAACAGACAGTTCAAGTTCGTCAACCTTGCGAAGAAGGTTACGGTTGAACGGCGGTTCGCTTGGACGATCATCAACTTCTTCAACTTTAGGCTCATCGAAGTTAACGAAGAGAGAAAGTTGATCCTGAAGAATACGTGACGCTACAGCAATCGCATCTTCTGGTGTGATAGAACCATCAGTTTCGATTTCAAGTGTCAGCTTGTCATAGTCAGTTACCTGACCAACACGTGTGTTGTCGACTTTGTAAGACACTTTACGAACTGGTGAGAAGATTGAATCAACTGGTACAAGACCAATTGGCGCATCTTCAACACGGTTCTGAGAAGCAGCAACATAGCCCTTACCAGTATCAACGGTAAGTTCCATGTCCAGATGAGCACCATCATCCAGAGTACAGATCACAAGATCCGGGTTCATCACTTCGATGTCACCAGTTGTTTCGATCTGACCGGCAGTAACAGAGCCTGGACCTTCTGCACGCAGACGCATGCGCTTTGGTTCTTCACCTTCCATACGCAGAGCGATGGTCTTGATGTTAAGAATAACGTCAGTAACGTCTTCACGAACACCAGGAATAGATGAGAACTCGTGCAGAACACCATCGATATGGATGGATGTAACAGCAGCACCTTGCAAAGATGACAGAAGAACGCGACGCAGCGCGTTACCAAGTGTAAGACCAAAGCCACGCTCTAGCGGCTCAGCAACAACTTTAGCAATACGGTTGCTATCGATGCCTGGCTCAACAACGAGACTTTCAGGCTTGATCAAAGCATTCCAGTTAGTCTGAATCACAGTAAAACCTCTTTTTGACGTGCAAGCTATCGATCACGAACGGGGACGTAACAATGGTTCTTGCAGTGTCATGTATATGCCAAAAGCCGGAAACAAAATCCGGCTTTAGACGAGTTTGATAAAGGCAGGCTACCCGTTAAACAGCCTGCCCTAAATCCACTTATACGCGACGGCGTTTTGGTGGACGACATCCGTTATGCGGAATTGGTGTTACATCACGGATACCCGTGATAGTGAAACCAACTGCCTGTAGAGCACGAAGAGCGGACTCACGTCCTGACCCTGGGCCCTTAACGTTAACTTCGAGAGTCTTCATTCCATGATCCTGAGCTTTTTTGCCTGCATCTTCTGCAGCCAGCTGAGCAGCATATGGAGTGGACTTACGAGAACCTTTAAAACCTAGACCACCAGCTGATGCCCAGGAAATAGCATTTCCCTGTACGTCAGTAATCGTGATGATCGTGTTGTTAAAAGTTGCACTGATGTGAGCGATACCAGAAGAAATATTCTTCCGCTCGCGACGCTTAACGCGCCCCTGCTGAGCTTTAGCCATTTTCTACTGCCCTCTTATTTCTTCTTACCAGCGATAGCAACAGCAGGACCTTTACGCGTACGTGCGTTGGTCCGAGTACGCTGCCCGCGAACTGGAAGGCGTTTACGATGACGAAGGCCGCGCAGGCAACCTAGATCCATCAGACGTTTGATGTTCATAGCAACTTCACGGCGAAGATCACCTTCAACAGTGCAGTTGCTATCAATTGTTTCACGAATGCGAAGTACTTCATCTTCTGTCAATTCGTTGACACGGCGTTCAGCCGGGATGCCAACTTCTTCACAGATTTTCTTAGAAATCGCAGGACCAATACCATGGATATAGGTCAATGCGATAAGTACCCGCTTTTGCGTCGGGATGTTGACGCCAGCAATACGAGCCACTACGCTCTCCTCACAAACACAGATCGGGTTCCAACTATTTGGAAACCCTGGTTAAATTAATCCGCGACATTCTCTAGAGGTGAAATGAGAGACGTCGTGTAGTTCTTGTTTCAGGCCGAAACCCGAAATTGTATTGGGTGGTAGATAAAGTCACCCGAAATACGTTTTGTCGAAAATAAGGCCAAAAAGCTCAGATTCTCAACAAAAATGTCCATTCGGCGGCGGATTATATGCCAATCCGTCCGCCTGTCAATGGGTAAGTCTTACTTAAGGAAATTAGCGATCTGACTCGCCACTTCCTCAATTGATTGCATACCGTCCACTTTGTGCAGATTGCCCTTTTTTTCATAGTAAGGCAGCACAGGGGCAGTTTGTTCATGGTAAACAGCCAGACGCTTCTTAAGCGTTTCAGCATTATCATCAGCGCGACGTTCTGATTCAGGTGTCTCGCTTGCACGTTGCTCGATACGGCTGAAAAGAATCTTTTCATCGACAACGATCTCAATTGTGCTGTCTAGCTTCAGGCCTTTTTCTTCCAACATAACATCCAAGCCTTCGGCCTGAGCTACTGTTCGTGGAAAACCGTCGAGAATGAAACCATTCTTGCAATCTGCTTCGTCAATACGGTCAGATATAATTCCGATAATCAAATCATCGGCAACCAACTGCCCTGCATCCATAACAGATTTGGCTTGTTTCCCAAGCTGTGTCCCCGCAGCAACCGCTGCTCTTAACATGTCACCTGTTGAAAGCTGCACAATGCTGTGCTGCTCTACCAGGATTGCAGCCTGAGTACCTTTACCTGCGCCCGGAGGGCCAAACAATACTATGTTCATCCACGCCTACCCTTTAATTTTGATTTTTTAATTAGGCCTTCATACTGATGAGCCACCAGATGAGAATGGATCTGTCCAACCGTATCCATTGTTACGGAAACGACAATCAAAAGACTTGTCCCGCCAAAGTAGAATGGAACAGCATATTGAGAGATCAAAATCTCAGGTAGCAAACATACAGCTACAAGATATGCAGCCCCAGCAATTGTTAGCCGATTGATGATATAGTCAAGATGTGCAGCTGTGTTTTTTCCGGGACGAATGCCAGGAACAAAACCACCATTTTTCTTAAGGTTGTCAGCCGTCTCTTCTGTGTTGAAGACAATTGTCTTATAGAAGAAAGCGAAAAATGCGATCAGCGTACTGAATAGAAGCATGTAACCAACAGTGCCACGACCAAGGTTCGCAGTAACCCAAGTCAGCCACTCGGAACTACCAGCAGAGAATTGGGCCGCAGTAATTGGCATAAGTAACAGTGACGATGCAAAAATTGGTGGGATTACACCAGACACGTTCAGTTTGATTGGCAGGTGAGAAGAATCACCACCGAACATTTTGTTGCCAACCTGACGCTTAGGATATTGAACGATCACTTTACGGTGCGCACGCTCGAAGCAAACGATACCAGCAATAACCAGCGGAACCAGCAAAATGATCAAGGCGACAAAACCGTTACTTTGGCTGAGCTGAAATGTCTGCGCCAATGCTGCAGGCAGGCCAGCAACAATACCAGAGAAGATGATCAATGAGATACCGTTACCGATACCGCGCTGTGTAATCTGCTCACCCAACCACATCAGGAAGATTGTACCACCTGTAAGGGTAATAACAGTTGTCAGTTCAAAGAAAAGTCCCGGGTTAATAACAGCGGCCCCAAAATCCTGAGCCCCTTGTAAACCACGGGCAATACCATAGGCCTGAACAGCGGCTAGCACCACCGTACCATAACGTGTGTATTGGTTGATTTTCTTACGACCGGCTTCACCTTCTTTTTTAAGGGCTTCAATCTGTGGAGAGATTGCGGTCATCAACTGCATAATAATAGATGCAGAAATATACGGCATGATGTTCAAGGCGAGAATTGTCATTCTCTCAAGAGCACCACCGGAAAAGAGGTTAAACATTCCAAGCACACCGCCCGCCTGAGCGTTAAAGGCCTGTTGGAATACAATAGGATCAATTCCGGGAAGAGGAATATAAGTTCCTAGACGATACACAATAAGCGCACCCAGAGTGAACCAGATACGCTTTTTCAAATCTGTGGCTTTAGAAAACGCACTAAGATTAATATTCGCGGCTAATTGCTCAGCAGCAGATGCCATATGCCTATTCCCGGTAAGATAAAAATTGACTAAAAAATACTAAAGGCAGAAACCCCCATCAAAAGAAAGGGATTTCTGCCTTTACAAAATTACTTGCTCGCAGGAACGGTGACAGAGCCACCTGATTTCTCTACGGCTGCAATAGCAGCGGCGGAAGCGCCAGCAACAGTGATTTCCACTTTTGCTTTCAGTTCGCCGTTCGCCAACAGGCGAATGCCGTCACGAGCATTAGTAATGATACCAGAAGTAACGAGAACTTCTTGATCGATCGGCTTTTTAGCATCGATTTTCTTTGCGTCAATCGCTGCCTGAAGACGACCAATGTTCAAAGGAACATAGTTCTTCCGGAAGATGTTGTTAAATCCACGTTTCGGCAGACGACGATGCAATGGCATCTGACCGCCTTCGAAGCCTTTAATGCTTACGCCGGAACGAGACTTTTGACCCTTGTGTCCGCCACCGGCATTCTTGCCGTAGCCGGAACCAGTACCACGACCGACGCGTTTGCGATCTTTCGTAGCACCTGGGTTATCGGAAAGCTGATTTAGCTTCATCGTAATGGTCCCAGTTTCTCCTTCTTGTCAGGATAGTGAAAGCCCTTAGGCTTCCACCACCTTAACAAGATGGCTAACCTTGTTGATCATGCCACGTACGGAAGGTGTATCTTCCAATGTACGACGGCGGTTCATTTTATTGAGGCCCAGACCAACAAGTGTTGCGCGCTGATCTTTAGTCCGTCCGATTGGACTTCCTACCTGTACCACAGTAATCGTTTTTTTAGCTGCCATGGTATTTATCCTTGAGCTTCTGTGCCTGCAGCACGGTTGCCTAGAATATCAGAAACCTTCTTACCGCGACGCTGAGCAACCATACGAGGGCTACGCGAACGCGTCAGGCCATCAATAGCAGCTTTAATCAGGTTGTGCGGGTTCGAAGTACCTGTGGACTTAGAGACCACATCCTGAACACCAAGAGCTTCAAAAACGGCACGGAGAGGACCACCGGCAATAATACCGGTACCCACTGGTGCGCTGCGCATTACAACATGACCTGCACCGTAATGACCTTTAATGTCATGGTGCAAAGTACGGCCCTCACGAAGAGGAACACGAACCATGTTCTGTTTTGCAGCTTCCGTAGCCTTACGAATTGCTTCAGGAACTTCACGGGCTTTACCAGTGCCATGACCTACGCGTCCACGGCCGTCACCAACGACGACAATAGCTGCGAAGCCAAAACGACGGCCACCTTTGACCACCTTAGCAACACGGTTAATACCAACCAGTTTTTCGATCAGTTCCGGTTCATCGCGGTTGCGATCGTCTCTACGACCGCGATTTTCTTTTTGAGAACGTGCCATAAAACTAGTCCCCTTAGAACTTTAAGCCAGCTTCACGAGCCGCGTCAGCCAAAGCTTTGACACGACCATGATAAATGTATCCACCACGGTCGAAAACGACGTCCGTGATACCGGCGGCGACGGCGCGCTCTGCAACGAGTTTTCCAACTTTAACGGCAGCATCTTTATCTGCACCAGTTTTCAAATCGCTTTTCAGAGCTCCGTCCAGGGTTGACGCAGCGGCAACAGTGACACCCTGCTTGTCATCAATCACTTGAGCATAGATATTTTTGCTCGAACGAAATACTGACAGGCGAGGACGACCATTACCCGTGCGCCGTAGCTGTGTACGAACGCGACTTTTGCGGCGATCGTGCAATGAGATAAGCTTACGCATGGGTTACTTCTTCTTGCCTTCTTTGCGCAGAATGACTTCATCAGAGTACTTAACACCTTTGCCTTTGTAAGGCTCTGGTGGGCGGTACCCACGGATGACAGCAGCCACCTGGCCGACTTTCTGCTTGTCGATCCCCGAAACGGCAACAGCCGTTGGCTTTTCACACTTGATAGTTATGCCTTCCGGAATTGGGAAGAGAACATCATGTGAATAGCCAAGCTGCAGATTCAAAGTATTACCTTGAACAGCCGCGCGATAACCAACACCGTTAATCTCAAGGTTCTTGGTGTAACCTTCGGAAACACCAGTAACCAGATTCTGGACACGACTGCGAGCAGTACCCCACATAGAGCGAGCACGCTTGCTGTCATTAGCTGGAGTGACCGTAACTTTTCCATCATCAAGAGAGAAAGTTACATCATCCGTAGCTGCGAAGCTGAGTTCACCCAGCTTCCCTTTTGCAGAGACGACATTGCCGTCAATCTTTAGTTCGACCCCACTTGGTACTTCTACGGGGTTCTTGCCTACACGAGACATATCAAACTCCCTTAGAATACCTGGCAGAGAACCTCACCACCAACATTGGCGGTACGGGCTTCTTGATCGGACATTACGCCGCTAGGCGTAGAAAGAATGGTGACACCAAGTCCGTTGTAGTAACGTGGTAGCTCTTTAATTTTAGAGTACACGCGACGACCAGGACGTGACACACGGCTGATTTCAGAAATCGCCGGATCACCATCTGCGTATTTAAGTTCGATAGCTAGTTCACTAATACCAGCACGAACGTCAACTTTACTAAATCCGCGAATAAAACCTTCGCGTTTTAGAACTTCGAGTACATTGGCACGCAGCTTAGAAGCTGGCGCGCGAACGACGCTTTTACCAACCCGTTGTCCGTTACGGATGCGGGTTAGCATATCCCCTAAAGGATCGCTCATCGCCATATCGTCGGTCCTTCCTTACCAGCTCGACTTAACGACACCAGGTGCCTGGCCTACAGAGGCCAGATCACGAAGCGCGATACGAGAGAGCTTGAACTTACGATAGAATCCACGAGGACGTCCTGTGACGCCACAACGGTTACGTACGCGGATCTTTGCACCGTCACGAGGCAACTGAGCCAATTTCATGCTAGCCTGGAAGATTTCTTCCGGGGAAGCAGAACGGTCTGTTGCAATCGCCTTAAGCGCAGCACGCTTTTCAGCTTGCTTTGCTACCATACGGCGGCGTTTTTCGTTCTTAGCAATGGCACTTTTCTTAGCCATTTTACTATTCCTTTCTGCCCGTTCAGTTAGCGAACGGCATGTCGAACCTGGCAAGGAGAGCTTTCGCTTCCTCATCGGTTTTCGCCGTGGTGCAGATGGTAATATTCATCCCGCGGATTTCGTCTACGCGATCGTATTCGATTTCCGGGAAAACAATCTGCTCCTTGAGTCCCATGTTATAGTTTCCAAGGCCGTCAAATGCATTGCCTTTCACGCCGCGAAAATCACGAACACGTGGAAGAGCAATCGTCACAAGACGATCAAGGAATTCATACATGCGATCGCCGCGCAGTGTCACCTTACAGCCTAGTGGCATATCTTCACGAACCTTGAAACCCGCAATGGATTTCTTGGCACGTGTGATAACAGGTTTTTGCGCTGCAATTGCTTCTAGTTCAGAAGCTGCATGCTTAACCTTTTTGGTGTCCTGTACGGCTTTACCAACACCGATATTAAGCACGATTTTCTCAAGCTTAGGAATCTGCATCGGGTTAGTGTAGTTAAATTCGCCTTTAAGAGCGTCTCTAACTTCACTGTTATAATGTGCCTTCAAGCGTGGCTGTGTCATGGTCAACCTCGCCCTATACATCAACTACTTCGCCAGATTTCTTGGCGAAGCGCACTTTGCGATCCCCTTCTGTACGGAAACCAACGCGTGTGGCATCCCCAGATTTAGGGTCAACTAGTGCAATATTAGAAATATGAACGGAAGCTTCTTGCTCGATGATTCCGCCCTGTGATGTCTGGGAAGCAGACTGGTGCTTCTTCACGACGTTTACGCCTTGTACTACAACGCGATCTTCGTCGCGAAGTACTCGAAGCACTTCGCCTTTTTTACCCTTGTCACGACCGGTTGTAAGAACAACCTGGTCGCCTTTTTTGATCTTAAACTTTTTGCTCATTACAGCACCTCAGGCGCCAATGACACGATTTTCATGAAGCTGCGCGCACGCAGTTCACGGGTAACCGGGCCGAAAATACGAGTACCAATAGGCTCATTTGATTTGTTAATCAAAACAGCCGCATTAGTATCAAAGCGGATCGAGGTGCCGTCTTGACGACGGATTTCTTTTGCCGTGCGTACAATCACGGCACGGTGTACATCACCTTTTTTGACTTTGCCACGTGGAATTGCTTCCTTGACAGAGACTTTGATGACGTCACCGATACTGGCGGTTTTACGTTTGGAACCACCAAGCACCTTGATGCACTGTACTCTACGAGCACCGGAGTTGTCAGCTACTTCAAGCTGAGACTGCATCTGGATCATGGCTATATCCTAAATACTATGCTTCGGTAGAAGCGTCACTGACCAGTTCCCAAGACTTTGTCTTGGAAATTGGACTGCATTCACGAATCTTGACGACATCTCCCGCTTTTACCGCGTTGGTCTCGTCATGAGCGTGATACTTCTTCGAACGCTTAATGAACTTCTTGTAGATCGGGTGCATAACGCGACGTTCTACAAGAACAGTAATAGTCTTGTCGGTCTTATCGCTA
Source organism: uncultured Kiloniella sp. (assembly GCF_937128705.1). Classification (GTDB taxonomy): domain Bacteria; phylum Pseudomonadota; class Alphaproteobacteria; order Kiloniellales; family Kiloniellaceae; genus Kiloniella. The sequence goes on from NZ_CAKZMP010000181.1 coordinate 10,613, forward strand.
ACTACGACACCCTGCAACACACGCCGTGGCATTGTGTAAACTCCTTAAGAAGCTGCCTGCAGAGACTGCAGGACAGTTTTAACTCGTGCAATGTCGCGGCGAACCTGACGACAACGAGCCGTGTTTTCAAGCTGACCGCTGGCTTGTTGGAAGCGGAGGTTAAACTGCTCTTTACGCAACTTTACCATCTCTTCTTTAAGCTCATCAGCCGTTTTAGTACGGAGATCACTTGATTTCATTAGTTCACTCCTTCACCCGGACGAACAATAAATTTCGTCTGAATTGGTAGTTTAGCAGATGCCAACGAGAAAGCCTCGCGAGCAACGTCCAAAGGAACACCATCGAGTTCAAAGATGACACGACCAGGTTTAACCCTAGCTGCCCACCATTCGATGTTACCTTTACCTTTACCCTGACGAACTTCTGCTGGCTTCGATGAAACCGGCACGTCTGGGAAGATGCGGATCCACAACTTACCGACACGTTTCATATGACGTGTAACGGTACGACGGGCCGCTTCGATTTGTCGGGCAGATACACGACCAGGGGTTACGGCTTTAAGACCGTAGGCACCAAAATTCAATTGGGTACCACCCTTAGCATTACCGTGTATCCGGCCTTTATGTGCTTTGCGGAACTTAGTCCGCTTTGGCTGCAACATATTACTATTTCCTCAAGCTAAGCCCGTTACGAACGAGCGGCCTGTGAATCCTGAGATCGCTTATCCATGGCCATTGGGTCATGTTCCAAGATCTCGCCCTTAAAGATCCATACCTTCACACCACAAATACCGAAAGTGGTGGATGCACGGGACTCAGCGTAATCAACTTCCGCACGAAGTGTGTGGAGTGGAACACGTCCTTCACGATACCATTCAGTACGAGCAATCTCAGCACCACCCAAACGGCCGGCGCAATTAATACGAATGCCCTGTGCGCCTAGACGCATAGCTGACTGAACAGATCGTTTCATAGCACGACGGAAAGCCACACGACGTTCTAACTGACTACAGATGTTGTCTGCAACCAATTTCGCATCAATTTCTGGTTTCCGGATTTCTACGATATTCAGATGTACTTCGCTAGAAGTAAGTTTCTGAAGCTCACGACGCAGTTTTTCAATATCAGATCCCTTTTTACCAATCACAACGCCCGGACGGGCAGTGTAAATAGTAACACGGGCTTTCTTCGCTGGACGCTCAATGATGATCCGAGAAACACCAGCTTGTTTCAAGCGCTCGCGCAGAAACTCACGGATGCCAAGATCTTCATGAAGCAGTTCAGCATAGTCACCATCTGCAAACCAACGAGAATCCCAGGTCCGGATGATACCGACACGAAGGCCGATAGGATTAATCTTCTGACCCATTACGCTGTCTCCTCGCGTTCACGGACAACAACTGTCAATTGGCTCCAAGGCTTGAGCAAACGGCCAACACGACCGCGAGCACGTGCCCGGAAACGCTTCATGACAAAGCTTTTACCGACGAAAGCCTCAGATACAAAGAGACGATCTACATCAAGCTGATGGTTGTTTTCAGCATTAGCAATTGCAGACTGAAGTGCTTTTTTCACTTCAATAGCAATACGACGCTTGGAGAAAGTCAGTTCTGCCAAAGCAGATTCTGCAGATTTCCCACGAATGCTTGCCGCAACCAGGTTTAGTTTACGTGGTGAAGTGCGAAGGTTAACAGCAATAGCACGAGCTTCATTGTCAGCTAACGCACGATCACGTTTTGACTTACTCATTTTCTGCCTTTCTTCGCTTTCTTATCCACAGCGTGACCCCAATAGGTACGCGATGGGGCGAATTCACCGAATTTATGGCCAACCATATTCTCAGTTACAAGAACTGGGATGTGCTTACGGCCGTTGTACACACCAAAAGTCAAACCAACAAACTGTGGCATGATGGTGGAACGACGGGACCATGTCTTAATAATTTCGTTACGACCCGCGCTACGCACGGTCTCAGCCTTCTTTAACAGACAGGCATCAACAAACGGGCCTTTCCAAACGGAACGAGCCATATGGCCATCCCCTCACTTAGCGTTTCTGATGACGACGACGGATAATTAGTCCATCGGTCTTCTTGTTGGAGCGAGTACGAGCACCCTTTGTAGGTTTCCCCCAAGGAGTGACCGGGTGACGACCACCCGATGTACGACCTTCACCACCACCGTGCGGGTGGTCCACCGGGTTCATAGCGACACCACGAACAGACGGACGCTTGCCAAGCCAGCGATTACGGCCAGCTTTACCAAGCTTCTGGTTCGAATTGTCCGGGTTGGACACGGATCCAACCGTCGCCATGCATTCGGCGCGTACCATACGTAACTCGCCTGAGTTCAAGCGAATTTGAGCATATCCTGCATCGCGACCAACCAACTGTACATAAGTACCGGCTGAACGAGCAATCTGCCCACCCTTGCCAGCCTTCAGCTCGACGTTGTGGACAATAGTACCCACAGGAATCGCGCTAAGTGGCATAGCATTACCAGGTTTAACATCGGTTTTAGCACCAGAGATGACACTATCACCGACCTGCAGGCGCTGAGGAGCCAAGATATAGGCTTGCTCACCATCTGCATATTCGATTAAGGCGATAAACGCCGTACGGTTCGGATCGTACTCAATGCGCTGTACTGTAGCAGCAATATCAAACTTTGTACGTTTGAAATCGATGATACGGTAAGAACGCTTATGACCACCGCCACGACGGCGCATGGTGATCCGACCATTATTATTACGTCCACCTGACTTTGTAAGACCTTCAGTTAATTTCTTAACTGGCTTGCCTTTGTAAAGATCAGAGCGATCGATCAACACCAGGTTTCTTTGACTTGGTGTGACTGGATTAAAAGTTTTCAACGCCATCGGATTAAATTCCCGTCGTCACGTCGATGCTTTCCCCGTCAGACAGGGAAATAATTGCCTTTTTGACGTCGGAACGACGACCAGGACGACCTTTGAAACGTTTTGTTTTGCCTTTAACGCGAAGGGTGTTAACCGCTTCAACCTTAACGCCAAACAAACCTTCAATAGCCAAACTGATTTCAGGCTTAGAAGCATCAAGCGGAACTTGGAAGGTAACCTGGTTATTTTCTGAACCAAGAGTAGCCTTCTCGGTGATGACCGGACGACGGATGATTTCATACATCCGTTCTTTAGAAATGGTCACCGGCTTGGTGTTACGTGCGCGTGCTCTGCTCATTTTAGACGCGCCTCCAGCGCTTCAACAGCATCCTTGGTCAAAACCAATGTGTCGCGACGCAGAATATCAAACACGTTAGCACCCTGCTGTGGCAGAATATCAACGCATGGAATATTGCGAGAAGCACGAGCAAAACCTTCGTTCACTGACGCGCCGTCGATAACAAGAGCTGAAGACCAGCCCAATGCTGCCAACTGCTTCACCAATGCAGAGGTTTTTGGTTCTTTGACTTCGGTGTTATCAAGAACAACCAACTTACCTTCAGCAACTTTAGCTGAAAGTGCAGTCTTAAGAGCAAGAAGACGAACTTTCTTCGGAAGATCGTGGGAATGATCCTGAACGCGAGGTCCATGAACAATACCACCACCACGAAAGAGGTTCGCACGAATAGAACCGTGACGAGCGCCGCCACCTTTCTGATTCTTGATCTTACGGGTTGAACCGCGAACTTCGCCGCGTTCTTTAACCTTGTGTGTGCCAGCACGACGCTTGGCTAGCTGATAGTTGACCATACGTGCGAGTAAATCAGCACGAACCGGAAGACCGAACACAGCTTCGTTCAGTTCAACTTCACCAGCTTTTTTATTTTCGAGGGATGTAACCGCGATCTTCATGGTTATTGATCCTTCTCTTCAGCAGCAGGAGCTTCAGCAGCAGCAGCTTTAAGGCCAGCAGGGAACGGAACACCTTCAGGAAGTGCACGCTTCACAGCATCGCTTATGTAAACCCAACCGCCTTTTGAGCCAGGAATAGCACCCTTTACAAGGATCAAGCCATTGTCACCATCGGTAGCAACGATTTCCAAATTCTGGGTAGTCACACGACGATCACCCATGTGACCAGCCATTTTCTTACCCTTGAACACCTTACCAGGATCCTGACTGTTACCAGTAGAACCGTGACTACGGTGTGAAACGGAAACACCGTGCGTAGCACGTAGACCACCAAAATTATGACGCTTCATCGCACCAGCGAAACCTTTACCGATAGAAGTACCGGTAACGTCTACATACTGACCTGCAACAAAGTGACCCGCATCTAACTCAACACCAACGTCCAATAGAGCGTCTGCTGATACACGGAATTCTGCTGTATGTTTCTTCGGAGCAACCTTAGCTTTGGCATAATGGCCACGCTCAGCTTTACTCACATTTTTCACCTTGGCTACACCAGAGCCAAGCTGAATCGCATTATAGCCGTCCGTCTCTTGATTACGGACCGCAACAACCTGACAGCTCTCTAGCTTCAAAACAGTTACTGGAACATGATTCCCAGCTTCTGTGAAGACGCGAGACATACCAAGTTTCTGCGCAATAAGACCCGTACGCATTGCTTAGCCTTTCAGTTTAATCTCAACATCAACACCAGCCGCAAGATCAAGCTTCATAAGCGCGTCTACGGTTTGCGGTGTTGGCTCAACGATGTCAATAAGACGCTTGTGAGTTCTGATTTCGAACTGCTCACGACTCTTCTTATCGATGTGAGGACCACGAAGGACTGTAAATTTCTCAATGCGAGTCGGTAGTGGAATAGGACCTTGAACCTGCGCACCTGTGCGCTTGGCAGTCCCAACGATCTCAGATGTAGATTGGTCTAGGACCCTGTGATCGTACGCCTTTAGGCGAATTCTAATATTCTGGCTGGACATTCTCAGCCACCCTTGATTAACCCGTTCGTACCATTCGCGGCATTGGAACGCAGTTAACCCCTTTCAGAGTTAATATAAACAATTTTGTCACAAAAAGAAGCGACGGTGCGTTCTTTACCAAAACGCACCGTCGCTATCAACAACTATTTTACTTTTTTTTATTTTGAGATACTTGAAACGACACCAGCACCAACGGTACGGCCGCCTTCACGGATCGCAAAACGTAGACCATC
>NZ_CAKZMP010000182.1 GCF_937128705.1 uncultured Kiloniella sp.
ATTTTTGCGTATCTGGTATAATTCATTGAAATTAAAGAATTATATTGATATTAATTAAAAACATTAAATAAGTGTAAATACTAAAAAAATCTCTTTTAATGTTGTTAAATAGAGTGTAGTAACTATTTGACATATCAGATTGGCATTGAATTTTAATATTTACTAAAATTTTGTGTTCAATTTAACGCCCCGCTTTTGACTAAGAACTTGACATCTGTTGAGTTTATGGCTGCTTTGGGGCTGTATTTTTTGTATTTTACCTGCTTGATATAGCAGTATTGCGGAGAAAACGGTGAGCGACCCGTATCTGACACACTTAAAACAGCTGGAAGCTGAGAGTATCCATATCATTCGTGAGGTGGCGGCAGAGTTTCGCAATCCTGTGATGCTCTATTCCATTGGTAAGGATTCTGCCGTTATGTTGCATCTTGCGCGTAAGGCTTTTTATCCGTCAAAACCTCCTTTTCCTTTGATGCATGTTGATACAACATGGAAGTTCAGGGAAATGATCGCTTTCCGAGACAAAATAGCTGCGGAATACGGGTTTGATCTCATCGTTCATACCAATGAAGAAGGCCGTGAGAAGGGAATGAACCCCTTTGATCATGGTTCCGCACTTTATACGGATGTGATGAAAACCGAAGCATTGAAACAGGCGTTGGATAAGTACAAGTTTGATGCAGCTTTTGGTGGCGCGCGCCGGGATGAAGAAAAGTCCCGTGCAAAAGAGCGTGTCTTCTCTTTCCGATCAGAAAATCATCGGTGGGATCCGAAAAATCAACGTCCAGAGCTATGGAATGTGTACAACGCCCGTGTGAAGCCGGGAGAGAGCATTCGTGCTTTCCCTATTTCCAACTGGACCGAGCTGGATATCTGGCAATATATCTATCGTGAAAATATTCCGATTGTACCATTGTACTATTCTGCGGAACGTCCTGTTGTTGAGCGCGATGGTGCATTGATAATGGTTGACGATGATCGTATGCCATTGAAGCCGGGTGAAACACCCGAAATGAAATCGGTCCGTTTTAGAACACTTGGGTGCTATCCGCTTACAGGCGCTGTTGAATCCGAAGCCGCGACTTTACCGGACATCATTCAGGAAATGTTACTGACAACAACTTCAGAACGCCAGGGACGTGTGATTGATCACGACCAGGCTGGCTCAATGGAAAAGAAAAAGCAGGAGGGCTACTTCTAATGGCCCACAAAGATACCCTTATTTCCGAAGATATTCTGGCCTATCTTAAAGCACAGGAAGAAAAAAGCCTGTTGAGGTTTATTACCTGTGGCTCTGTCGATGATGGTAAGTCAACGCTTATTGGTCGCCTGCTTTATGATTCTAAGCTCATTTTCGAAGACCAGTTAACAGCACTGGAAAGTGATAGTAAAAAAGTTGGTACAACAGGCGAAGATATAGATCTGGCTTTGTTGGTTGATGGCCTTCAAGCCGAGCGCGAGCAAGGTATTACCATTGATGTTGCTTATCGCTTTTTCTCTACCGACAAGCGCAAGTTTATTGTCGCGGATACACCGGGCCATGAACAGTATACCCGGAACATGGCAACAGGCGCATCAGGCGCAGAACTCGCGCTTATCCTTGTAGATGCGCGCAAAGGGGTTCTGACCCAAACTAGACGCCATAGCTATATTGTATCTCAGCTTGGTATTAAGAACGTTGTACTGGTGGTCAATAAGATGGATCTGGTTGACTATTCCCAAGACCGATACAACGAGGTTGTCGAAGAGTATCTGGCCTTTGCGGAAAAGTTGGATATACCGAACATTATTACGACGCCGATATCTGCCCTTAAAGGGGAGAACGTTATCGAGCGGAGTGCCGAGATGGCTTGGTACAAAGGTCCGACTTTGCTTGATCACCTTGAAACCGTTGATGTCACCACGGATATAACCGAGACAGCTTTCCGGATGCCCGTTCAATGGGTGAACCGTCCGAACCTTGATTTCCGTGGCTTCAGCGGAACGATTGCATCCGGGCGTATCAAGCCGGGGGACGACATTGCCGTTTCTCCGTCGGGCAAAACATCCAAAGTTGACCGTATTGTTACCTTTGATGGTGATTTGGATGAAGCCATTGCCGGGCAAGCCGTCACAATTACGCTGCAGGACGAAATCGACATTAGCCGTGGCGATATTCTATCCAAAATAGATGAAGTGCCAGAGCTTAGTGATCAGCTAAAGGCGCATATTTTGTGGATGCAGGAAGATGCCTTGTTGCCGGGGCGCCCGTATCTTTTGAAAACGGCTGCAACGACTGTGCCCGTGGTCATTTCTGACCTGCATCACAAGGTCAATGTGAATACCTTGGAAGAACAAGCAGGTAAAACGCTGGAATTGAACGAGGTCGGGGTCTGTAATCTGGCGCTTGATCGAGCTATTCCATTTGATGCCTATAAAGATAACCGTGAAACAGGCTCTTTTATTCTGATCGACCGCTATACCAACGCAACAGTTGGTGCGGGGATGATTGATTTCGGATTGCGCCGCGCAAGTAATATTGTTTGGCAGGAGCTGGACGTTAACAAAGGAAATCGAGCGGAGCAAAAAGGGCAAAAGCCCTGTGTTCTCTGGTTTACCGGATTGTCTGGTGCGGGTAAGTCGACAGTTGCCAACTTGGTTGAAAAGAAGCTCTTTGCTGAAGGTCGGCACACATACACCCTGGATGGGGATAATGTGCGTCATGGCTTGAACAAGGATCTTGGATTTACAGATGCTGATCGGGTTGAGAATATTCGCCGTGTCTCTGAAACCGCGAGCCTGTTTGTCGACGCCGGGTTGATTGTTCTTGTATCGTTTATTTCGCCTTTTAGAAGCGAACGTCGTATGGCGCGAGAATTGATGGGCGAAAGCGAGTTTCTCGAAGTATTCGTGGATACGCCGTTGGAAGTTTGTGAAGAACGGGATCCGAAAGGGCTATATAAGAAAGCCCGCGCTGGAGACATCAAAAACTTTACTGGTATTGATTCCGCTTATGAAGCGCCAGTGAATGCCGAAATTGTTTTGGCCGGCGGAAGTGCGGAACCTGAAGTTTTGGCAGACGACGTTATTGCCCAGCTCAAAGAACGCGGCTTTATATAAAACAAACATAGTTTGTTATTTGGGAAAAGGGGTTGGTAATTTTGCCAACCCCTTTTTTGTGCCTTAATTTTGCGCGAAAGTAGTTAATATTAATACTACCTTAGCCCGTATTGTGGTTTACTTGGTATTTGAGAGATTGAGCTAAGATGATGTTTGATCGCTGGATTGTGATTTTGAGGTAAGGATGATCGTTCACAGATAATAATTATTAGGTCACATCCTAATACCATAGCGGTATTTCGAGTAACGGCTTAGGTGGGGAGATGGATACAGAACTGGACCTCGACTTTAGACCAACATATGACTGGTGCGTGAAGGCTTTTTCTTTGGTGAGAAAGCGCCTTGGCATCAATATCTGTCTGCACGATGATTACGATAAATTCGCAGAGGGTGATATTTATCTTTTTAATCACTTCGCCCGATTTGAAACCATTATTCCCCAATATTTAATTCACGAAGAAACGGGACAGTACTGTCGTTGTGTCGCTGCGGGTGAATTGTTTGAAGGCAATGAGTCTTTTGCCAATTTTTTATACGGTGTCGGTGCTGTACCACATAATCATCCCGGATTACTTCCGTTTCTTGCTGCCGAAATCCTAAGAGGGCGAAAGGTTATCATCTTTCCTGAAGGAGGGATGGTCAAAGACAGGCACGTTGTTGGTTCTTCCGGTGAGTATAGTATCTTTTCGCCAACGGCAAAGATCAGGCGCAAGCACCATACCGGGGCTGCCGTTCTTGCCCTGACTGTCGAACTATTCAAACAGCGTGTTTTGTCTGTGTTTGAAGCCAAAGAATATGCGCGCTTGGAGAGATGGGCAAAAGCGCTGGAAATGGATACAACAGAAGAACTTTTGGCTGTCGCAAGCAAACCGACCGAAATCATCCCGGCAAACATTACTTTTTATCCTATCAGGGCGAGTGATAATATTTTAAGCCGAAGTGCAGAGTTTTTCAGCAAGGGAACTAACCCGAGGCTTGTTGAAGAGATTCTGATCGAAGCGAATATGATCCTCAAGGATTGCGACATGGATATTCGTGTTAGCAAGCCGCTGGACGTGCGGCATGTTTGGAAATGGTGGGAAAAACGCCTGCTTTCAAGAGTATTTAACCAGATTAATTCCCTTGATGATTTTTTCAAACTTTCCCATGCACCGGATACCCTAAACGAAAAGATATTTAAGTTATGCAGTTCCCGTGGCACCAATCGTCTGCGCGACTATTACATGGATGCTATCTATACCGGGGTTACCGTTAATCTCTATCACTTGGCTTCGTCTTTGATTCGATATCTTATTTTGAAAAAAGAAGCTCGAGTTTCAAAGAGAAATTTTCATCGGACGCTTTATCTCGCCATTAAGTTTTGTCAGCGAAAAGCTGATGTTCATCTGCACCGGAGCCTGACAAAACCTGAAAATTATTGGAACCTGAATAAGGGGGATACCTGCGAAACATTGGTGAAATACATGTCTGCGGAAGGCTGTGTTGAACATATAAAAGAAGATGGTGATTACTATCTGTTTGATGAGACAGTTCTTGAGATAACAGGCTATAACACGGTTCGGTTGGAGAATTTAATCCGTGTATATGCCAATGAAGTGATGCCGATAAAAGAAGCTGTTCTCAGTGTTGAAGAAGCTTACGAATCAATACGAGATGTTGAACAATCCACATTGGCATTTCATCTTCTTGATGACGAAAATTTATCTCTTGATTGCGATCGTAAAACTTATACGAAACCACATCATATCGAGATCAATCTCAAGGAAACAGCCTGTGCCCCGGCTGAACCCTATCTAATTGTCCCGGAAAATTGCCGTAAAACGGGTGTGCTTCTGGTTCATGGTCTTCTCGCATCACCCGCAGAGCTTTATGAGTTCGGTCGGGAGGTTTCCGAACAAGGATATGCCGTCATGGGTATCCGCTTGAAGGGGCATGGCACGTCCCCTTGGGATTTGAGAGATCGTCATTGGCAAGATTGGATGGATTCAATCGGGCGAGGCCGTCAAATATTATCCGCTTTTGTTGATGATATTAGTTTGGTTGGCTTTGCAACGGGCGGCACACTTGCCTTACTTGAAGCGGCTCATAACCCTGACGGGATATCATCGGTTTCTGCTGTTTCTGTTCCCTGGCAATTCAAGACCAGTAATCTGTTGTTTGCACATTTGGCACATGGCTATGAAAGACTATCAAGTTGGGTTCCAACGATAGAAGAAAAAGGTGTTTTCAAAGAGCATCCTAGCGAAAATCCAGAAGTTAATTATCGCAGTGTGCCTGTACGAACGACCTATGAACTTCACCAGCTGCACGAACAGCTTCGGGATAACCTGCCGAAAGTTTCCTGTCCTGTAAAACTTTTCCAGGGGATTGAAGATCCAATTGTCGATGCCAAAGGAATTAATGAAGTTTTTGATTTGATCGGGGCCCAGGATAAAGAGTTAATTATGGTCGAATCAGAGAAGCATGGAATTCTATACGAGAACATTGGTAATTGCCGCCAAGGTATTCTTGGTTTCTTGGAAACGATTGATCAGAAAGCGGCTAATCAGCAAGAGGTGACACAAAAGGAACAGTCAGAAGATCGCCTGTATGAAGAAGGGGGGGTGGGTCATGAATGAAACGCCTAAAAAAGCATCTCATACTGGAACTTACCCCGAAGCTTCTTTGATGCGCGATGATGCGGTTCGATCTGATAACCAGTCTCTTTATCAGAATTTGGTGCAGGTTGTTGCTCGTTTCCCTGAACGTCCTTGTGTTGAGTTCCTTGGCCGGAGCTATAGCTACACGGATATTTTTGATCAGGTGCAGTTGGTCGCGGCTGGATTGCAAAGGCAAGGTGTCGGCAAGGGGGACTGCGTGGTCTTGTTCCTGCCAAACTGTCCTTATTTTGTTGTGTGTTATTATGCGCTTTTAAAAATTGGTGCGATTGTCGTTAATTCAAATCCTTTGTATGCACCAGAGGAACTGGAACATCAGCTAAATGACTGCGGTGCAAAGCTTTTGATAACACTGGATGTTAAAGAGCTTTGCGAAAAGGTTGAAAAACAGTTCTCTCAAACACCACTGGAAAAAGTTGTTATTTGTCGGCTTGCCCAAGCGATGCCGACAATCAAGGGGGCGCTATTTTCTGTGCTGCAGTTTCATAAAATATCGCACCCTTCGGGCTCTGAGTTTATAGAGTTTACTGATCTGGCCGAAAGTGCAGAGGGTGCTTATCCGGTAGATGTTACACGTAAGGATACCGCTGTGTTGCAATACACAGGGGGAACTACGGGGAAGCCTAAGGGAGCGGTTCTGAGCCATGGCAATGTTATTGCCAATACAACCCAAGTTGTTGCCTGGTTTTCCGATGCTGTTCCCGGCGAAGAACGTATCCTTGGCGTTTTGCCCATGTTCCATGTATTTGCCATGACCACTGTCCTGAATATGGGAATTGCTCTTGGCGCAGAATTAATTCTACTCCCTCGCTTCCAATTGGGGCAGATGCTTAAGACAATTGACCGATTGAAGCCGACATTAATGATGGGTGTGCCAACTTTGTACGGCGCGGTAAATAATTCACCCGTCGTTGAGCGGTATGATCTTTCGTCTATTAAGTACTGTATTTCAGGTGGGGGGGCTTTGCCTTTGGATACCAAAAAGCAGTTTGAAACCCTAACAGGTTGCATTCTTGTCGAAGGGTATGGTTTGAGTGAGGCATCACCTGTTTGTGCCTGTAACCCCGTTGGCGGGCAGAATAAAGAAGGATCTATCGGCCTTCCGTTGCCAGAGACCCATTTTGAAATTCGGGACATAGAAGCGCCCCATGTCTTGCTAGATATTGGTGAAAAGGGAGAGCTTTGTGTAACGGGACCTCAAGTCATGGAGGGCTATTGGCATAATGAGGAAGCAACTGGGCGTGCAATCAAAGAAGGTCGTCTGCATACCGGGGATGTCGGCTATATGGATGATGAAGGATATGTTTTTCTTCTGGATCGTCTTAAAGATTTGATTATTTGCAACGGATACAATGTTTATCCCCGGAATATTGAAGAAGCGATCAATCGTCATCCTTCCGTGGAAGAAGTCACTGTCATTGGTATCGCCGAGGTCGAACACGGCGAAATTCCCAAAGCCTTTATCAAATTAAGAGAAGGCGCAAGCTTGGAAACGGATGAACTGCTAGAGTTTTTGGAAGAATATTTGTCCCCCATTGAAGTGCCAAGAGAAATTGAGTTCAGATCTGAACTACCCAAAACGATGATTGGCAAGCTTTCCAAGAAAGAGCTTCGTGAAGAAATGTCTTCGACGTAATGATTAAGAGAGAACAGTAAAAAGATATTGGAATACAGAACAGCGGTTCTGAGAACAACAGAGGTAGAAATATGGTCGATATTGTCATTGCAGGTTACGCACGTTCCCCGTTCCATTTTGCGAATAAGGGAGCATTGGCCAAGGTTCGACCTGATGATCTCGTGGCACAGGTCATTAAAGGATTGGTTCACAAAACCGGGGTTGAAGGTAAAACCATTGAAGCGGTGTTTATGGGGTGTGCTTTTCCTGAAGGTGAACAAGGATTAAACGTCGCCCGTCTGGCGGTGTTTCTTGCGGATTTACCACAATCTGTTGGTGGTGCAACAGTCAATCATTTTTGTGGGTCATCCATGCAGGCCATTCACATGGCTGCCGGTGCTATCTCCATGGGGGCGGGGGATGCTTATATTTGTGCGGGTATCGAATCAATGACACGGGTGCCTATGATGGGTTTTAACCCTCTGTTGAATCCGGCTCTCGCAAAGGAATACCCGCCCGCCTACGTTTCCATGGGGGAAACAGCTGAGAATGTTGCTGACAAGTATAGCATCAGCCGTAAGGATCAAGACCAGTTTTCTCTTAACAGCCATTTGAAGGCATCAGAAGCTCAGGGAAAGGGAAACTTTAAGGACGAGATTATTCCTATAAAAACAAATGCGGGCGATATGGTTGATCAGGATGGCTGTATTCGGGGGAACAGTACGATCGACGGATTGTCAGAACTTTCACCCGCTTTCAAAGAAGGGGGGAATGTAACCGCGGGGTCTTCATCGCCTCTGACAGATGGCGCAACGGCTGTTATTGTTTGTACGGCTGATTTTGCAAAAGCTCAGGGGCTGGATGTTCTGGCTAAAATCCGCAGTATTGCCGTTGCAGGATGTGCACCAGAAATAATGGGAATTGGTCCTGTGGCGGCAACCAACAAGGCGATTGCGCGCGCAGGAATTTCTCTTGCTGATCTGGATGTCATAGAACTAAACGAGGCTTTCGCAAGTCAGGCACTGGCGTGTATGGCAGATTTGAAACTGGACGAGGGTAAAATTAATCTGGATGGCGGCGCGATTGCTATTGGGCATCCCTTGGGGGCAACTGGCGCCCGTATTACAGGGAAAGCGGCCCAGTTGCTAAAGCGGGAAAAGGGTAAGTTCGCGTTGGCTACTCAGTGTATTGGTGGCGGTCAGGGAATAGCGACTATTCTGGAGGCCGTTGAATGAAGGGAATAGATAAAGTTGCCGTTATTGGCGCTGGCGTTATGGGGGCTGGTATTGCAGCGCAAATTGCGAATGCCGGTGTGGCTGTTTTGCTGTTTGATCGCCCGTCAGAAGATAACGAAGATCGCAATAAGATAGCAAAAGATGCTATTGGTAAACTGGTCAAAAGCAATCCTGCTGCTTTGATGAACAAGCGGAATGCTAAGCGCATTACACCTGCGAACACAGAAGATGATCTCAAGCTGTTAGCTGACTGCGATTGGGTCGTTGAGGCTATTATTGAAGATGTAGCAATTAAGCAGACGCTCTACAAAAAAATAGATAAATGCCGCAAAAAGGGCGCAGTTGTCTCGTCGAACACCTCTACTCTGTGTCGCGAACAACTTGTTGCTGATTTACCCGAAAGTTTCAGACGCGATTTTCTGATTACTCACTTCTTTAACCCGCCTCGTTATATGCGGTTACTGGAACTCGTCTCGGGTTCTGAAGTATCCGAAGAACAGTGCAAACTTATTGAGAGATTCTGTGATCGCAGCTTGGGTAAGGGCGTTGTTCATTGTAAGGACACGCCGGGATTCCTTGCTAATCGTATCGGTATTTTCTGGCTGCAATGTGCCGTTGTCGAGGCCATGAAACAGAATATTTCCATAGAAGTTGCAGATGCAGTAATCGGACGGCCTTTTGGTATCCCCAAAACAGGTGTTTTTGCCCTTTTGGATATGGTTGGCTTGGATCTTATGCCCCATGTTCTTTCATCAATGTCGGGAAGCCTGCCGCCTGAAGATCCTTTCCACGAAATTTATCAGGAACCGGAGTTGATCAAGACGCTTATTGCTGATGGTTATACCGGGCGTAAAGGCAAGGGGGGCTTTTATCGTCTAAAGCCTGATAGTGCTGAGAAGATAAAAGAGGCGATTGATTTAAAGACAGGTCAATACACAAAAGCGGAGCGTCCCTCCGTCGCAATTGTTAAAAAGGCTGGTCGTAAGAACCCGCGCAAGGTTTTTGAAGATGACAGCCCTGCTGGACGCTATGCCTGGTCTGTTATGTCAAAAACCTTGGCGTATGCAGCATCACTTGTCCCGGATGTTTCTGACGATATTGAAGCCGTCGATGAAGCCATGCAACTGGGGTACAATTGGAAGTATGGCCCTTTTGAGCTGTTGGATCAAATTGGCGTAGAATGGTTTTGTACTAGATTGCAGTCAGAAAACACAGATGTGCCTGCTGTGCTGAACTCTGTTGGTAAGGGTAAGTTCTATCGTAAATCCAAAGGTTTTAGGGAAGTTTTTGGGCATGAAGGTCAATACTTAAAACGCTATCCTAATGCCGGGGTTCTTAAGCTTGATGATATTAAAGCGAGATCAAAGCCTGTACTGCGTAATCCTTCTGCATCCCTATGGGATCTTGATGATGACGTCTTGTGCCTGGAATTTCATAGCAAAATGAACTCTCTCAATCTTTGGACCTTATCTATGATGGACCGGGCAAGAGAGAAAATTGAAACCAGTGAATACAAAGCACTGGTTGTTTATAATGATGGAACCAACTTTTCTGTTGGGGCGAATATAGGCTTAATGTCTGTTGCTGCCAGACTTTGGGCCTATCCCTTTATCGATTATATGGTTCGTCGCGGTCAGGAAACCTACAAAGCATTGAAATTTGCACCATTCCCTGTTGTCTCTGCCCCTTCGGGGCTTGCGCTTGGTGGGGCTTGTGAACTGCTTTTACACAGTGATGCGGTACAGGCACATGCCGAAACCTATACCGGGCTGGTAGAGGTGGGCGTTGGTATTATTCCCGGATGGGGTGGGTGTAAGGAAATGATGTGTCGCTGGGCACTGGCGACGGACACGCCAAAAGGACCAATGCCGCCTGTGTCCAAAGTCTTCGAATTGATCGGACTGGCGCAGGTTGCCAAGTCAGCAGAAGAAGCCCGGGATATGAAAATCATTCGGGCGGGTGATGGAATAACCATGAACCGCGACCGTGTTCTTGCTGATGCCAAAGAGCGTGCGCTTGAACTGGTTTCTGGGTATCACCCGCCAACAGCGGTTGAAATAACCCTTCCGGGTGAAAGTGGAAAAGTTGCCTTGGATCTGGCTGTGGCTGGTTTTCGAAAATCAGGGAAGGCCACGCGACATGATGTTGTCGTTTCGGCTGCTCTTTCCACTATCTTGAGTGGAGGAGATACCGATATGACAGGCAACGTCAGTGAAGACAAACTGTTGGAGTTGGAGCGTGAAGCGTTCCATGCCTTGTGCCGTCACCCTGATACGATTGAGCGCGTACACCACATGCTCAAGACCGGTAAGCCGCTGAGGAATTAGCCGTCGTTTAGAAATTTGGCCAAAGTTTGAGATTAATAAATCAAAAGAAGAAGAGGTTCCCGTTATGATTATCCTTTTCACATTCCTACTTGCGATTATTGTTCTCGCGACGCTGTTATATCGCGGGCAAGGATTTTGGGGATGGGTGTTGGCTCTTCTTGTACTTATTGCTGGGGGTGATCTCGCCGGGATGCCAACCGTATTAACTGGATGGGCAATCATCTTTACAGCTGTTCTTTCTGGCTTGTTTGGAATTCAAGGCATCAGGCGGCCTTTTCTCACCGCAGGATTGATGAAAATTGTCAAACGCAGCCTGCCAAAAATCAGCGAAACAGAACAAACTGCATTGGATGCAGGTACCGTGTGGTGGGATGCTGAAATATTCAGTGGTCGTCCGGATTGGACGAAGCTGGAAGAATTTAATGTTTCTGGACTAACAAAAGAAGAACAGGCTTTTGTGGATGGGCCAGTCGAAGAAATTTGTCAGGAAACAGATGATTGGAAGATCGCTCAAGACCGCGATTTGCCCGAAGAACTCTGGCAAAAACTAAGGGACATGAAGTTTTTTGGGATGATCATTCCCAAAAAATACGGGGGGCTCGGTTTTTCTGCCCAGGCGCATTCTGCTGTGGTTTTGAAGCTCTCATCTCGATCTCTGCCTTTGTCCGTTATTGTGATGGTGCCTAACTCTTTGGGGCCTGCGGAACTTTTACTTCACTATGGGACGGAAGAACAAAAAGATCACTACCTCCCTCGTTTGGCCACCGGGGAAGAGATGCCCTGTTTTGCTTTAACAGAACCAAAGGCGGGGAGTGATGCGGCCTCTATCCAAAGTCATGGTGTTATTTGTGAAGAAAAAATAAAGGGCGAGAAAGTTCTGGGTATTCGCCTTAACTGGCGCAAACGCTATATCACGCTGGCCCCCGTTGCGACGGTTATTGGATTGGCCTTTAAACTAAGTGATCCCGATGGTTTGCTGGGCGATAAAGAGGATCTTGGGATAACCTGTGCCCTGATCCCGAGAGATACAAAGGGCATGTCAATTGGACGACGTCATGATCCGATGGGTATTCCTTTCCCAAATGGTCCCATTGAAGGCAAAGATGTTTTTATTCCAATAAGCTACGTTATCGGTGGAGAATATGGCGTTGGTCAAGGTTGGCGCATGTTGATGGAATCCCTTGCGGCCGGTCGATCAGTTTCTCTTCCGTCCTTGTCTTTGGGGGCGTCACAGTTGGCGACCCGTGTGACCGGGGCCTATTCTGCCGTTCGTCGGCAATTCGGATTACCAATCGGAAAATTTGAAGGGGTCGCGGAGCGTCTCGCGCGAATTGGAGGCTTAACTTATGGGATGGATGCGGCGCGTCAATTGACCTGTGCCGCTGTTGATGCTGGTGAACGTCCTTCCGTGTTATCGGGAATTGCCAAGGCCTATTTAACCGAGAACATGCGGACAGTTTTTTTGGATGCTATGGATATATTGGGCGGTGCAGCCATTTGCCGCGGCCCAAAAAACCTTCTGAGCAGAGCCTATGATGGACTACCCATTGCCATTACTGTTGAAGGCGCGAACATTCTGACCCGGTCCATGATTATCTTTGGGCAGGGCTCCATTCGCGGACACCCCTTTGTTCCCAAAGAGCTGGAGGCTGTGGCAAAGAACAGCCTCAAAGATTTTGATGATGCTTTCTGGGGGCATATCAACTTTACAGTTTGTAATGCCGCCAGAGCTGGGATTGATGGTTTGACCGCAGGCCGGTTTCTTAAGGTCAAAGGGACGGCAAAAGCGCGCCGCCACAAACAGTTGATCACCCGCTATTCGTCTGCGTTTGTTTTGGTCGCGGATGTTTCCATGTTGCTTTTGGGGAGTAGTTTAAAGCGGCGCGAAACGCTCAGTGGGCGTCTTGCGGATGCTTTATCCTGGCTCTACCTGGCGACAGCAGCAGTGAAACGTTTTGAGGATGAAGGGAGTTTGAAAGAAGACGAGCTTTATCTGGACTGGTTTTGTGCCCATGCCTATCAGGAAATTGAACAGGCATTGCTAACAATAACACATAATTATCCGGTTAAGTTTGTCGGAACGATGCTTCGGTTACGTTTGTTCCTGTTGGGCCGAAAAGCCCATGGTCCGACTGATATGCAAAACATTGCGCTGGCTAATCGTATGATGGGCGACCTTGGTGGGCGCGAGAAACTGTCTCGTGATATTTCCGTCTCGGATAACCCGGATGATGCCATGAGCGCTTTGGAAGAAGCCTATCGTAAAATGCTGGCTGTTATTCCACTGGAATCCCGTATCCGCACCGCCCGTAAAACTGGTATTTTGAGGGGTGTTGCACGCGAAGATCTTTATCATGCCGCTGTTGAAAAGGGTGTTGTTGATGAGGGCGAATACCAGCAGTTGCTGGAAGCGCAAAACCTAGCGGATGCCGTCGTGGAAGTGGATGACTATAGCCAGACAGCTTACAAAAGGCTTAAGGGATGAGCTGTTTTTTTTAGTTGTCCTCATTAAGAGATAGTTTCCGAACGTTTGATGGGAGAAGGCATCAAACGTTCGGGAGTAAAGCTATAAAAGGTGAGATTAAATTTTATTTTCTTGAACTTCGGCTTTTATAACTGTCTCGAAATACTCGATTGTTTTCTGCAAACCTTCCTTAAGCTGTACTTTGGGAGACCAGGATAGATCTCTTGTAGCTATAGATATATCCGGCTTTCGCTGAGTGGGATCATCTTGAGGTAAGTCTTTGTAGATAATTTTCGATTTGGATCCTGTCAGTTCAATAACAAGTTCGGCAAGCTCTTTGATCGTAAATTCGTTTGGATTACCGACATTTATTGGTCCGGTAACTTTGTCATCTGTTTGCATCAATAAGATCATAGCTTCGACAAGATCATCACGATAACAGAATGACCGGGTTTGTGTTCCATCCCCATAGATCGTTATATTGTCGTTTTGCAATGCCTGCATAACAAAATTTGAAACAACACGTCCATCATTGGGGTGCATACGCGGGCCGTAGGTATTGAAAATACGTAAAACTTTTATCCGCAGCTGATGTTGACGCCAGTAATCAAAGAAGAGTGTTTCAGCACAACGCTTGCCTTCATCATAACAAGAACGAATACCTATTGGATTTACATTACCCCAATAGTCTTCTGTTTGTGGATGTACTTCGGGGTCTCCATAAACTTCAGACGTCGAGGCTTGCAGGATTTTGGCATTGGTTCTTTTGGCCAGACCAAGCATGTTTATAGCACCGTGCACTGATGTCTTTGTCGTTTGCACAGGATCGTGTTGATAGTGGATAGGGGATGCTGGACAGGCCAAGTTGTAGATCTCGTCAACTTCTACGTAGAGAGGGAAACAGACATCATGCCGCATTAATTCAAATCTTGGATGTCCGATAAGGTGCTCTACATTTCTTCTGGTACCAGTAAAGTAGTTATCAACACAAAGCACTTCGTTCCCACGCTCTAGCAGTCGTTCGCAAAGGTGGGAGCCTAGAAAACCTGCTCCGCCGGTGATCAATATTCTTTTGTTCATTTTGTTCTACCTTGGGCGCTCACCCTACTTGACGGTCAAGAATGGCCTAATGCTGTAGCCAAGCATTGTTCCACTGTTGCCGGATTAAGTGTCATGTTGCTTTTATTGTCTATACTATCTGCAATCAAGTATTGATAAGAATGACGCATAGAGTGAGACAGATTGAAATAACATTGATTAATTTCAACGTTGCTTGGATGGAATTCAATTACGTTTCCACCTTCTGGCATAAACATAATGTTGGTTAAACCTGCTCCGTGGGGGGCGATAATAAGTTCGCAAGAAGCTGCGAGCTCTATTTGTTCTGTGAAAGAGAGCTTTTCGAAACAGACAGGTTCGACATTAAATTTATTTAGAATTGGTAAAATTTCATCTTCATTCGCGACAAGACGGTTGGGTGCCATTTTACGGCTGATATACACACGACGTTTGGGCGGTGTTGTTTTTGCCCAAGGCTGTCTGAACTTTTCGGCAACTGCCCTTATTGTCGGTGAATGATTGTTACCGACATCTCCTGCGTAGGTTGGTAAGAATAACTTCTCAAACCTTATGGAAGCGAGATCATGTTTTATATATTTAGGCTTATTCTCTCCTAGAAGTTCCAACGAAATTGGGATGAACTTAGGATTTATACAAATTTTAGACAGATATAATTGTGCGGTTACACCATTTTTCCGAGCGAGATATAGACGGGGAATTGTATCTGTTAGCCAATGATAATAGTTGTAACTCCAAACATCAGAGATCCAAAGACCTTCTGAGGATTGTTGTCTTTGAAGGTTGGAGAGGAATAAGCGCAGTCTTCCCTTTAACCTTTTTTTTCGGGCATCTGGTTGCCTGTGTGGGTTAAAGGCTTCTCTTACAACGTTGGCGTCTGACCAGACCCATCCGTTGCCAAGAATTACAGCATCATCAATTGTCAGTAGATCACTTCCTGGAACGGTTTGTTCTATTGCATTTTTGAAGAGATGCTTGTCATCCGATTTGATATTTCTTGGATAATCACGACGAACAATTATAGCCTCTGTTAGGGATGTTCGCTGGATTTTATCAGGCTTCATAAAGGAAGTGCCTCTATCAGACTTCTAAATTTAAGGTTGCTTGTCCTATTACATAATCCAATAATTGGAGCAACTTAATTATGACAAACTGGTCTTAAATGAACAAAGAAGCAGTTCTATTTTAAGCTTTTAAAATGGTTCTATAAAATCAATGTAATTGTACTAATTTGGCTTCAAGATCCGTAAAATTGTTAAGAAAAACAGGTTGTAAGTAAAGGTAAATTATAGCACTTATCAGTTTCAGAGTGATAAGCTAATTTAATTAGGCGATGGGTAACTCTCGTATTGTAATATCAGGGCATGATTTTAATTGTTATCCGATTGATGTTAATCAATAGAGATTGAATAAACCTTGAACTATATAAGCTGTGATATACAGCAAATAACATCAGCGTGTTTTAATGACATGATGTGCTTTTGTTGAAGAAAATTCGACATAGAAGAAAGATTGCTGGGGGAAAGTATGGAACGGTATGAACTTGTTGTTATCGGAAGTGGGCCATCAGGGCGGCGGGCTGCTGTTCAGGCTGCGAAATGGAACAAACGAGTTCTTGTTATTGAAAAAAGTCCTGCGATCGGCGGTGTTTCTGTTCATACCGGTACATTGCCAAGTAAGACACTACGGGAAACAGTTCTGAACTTGTCAGGTTGGCGTGAGCGTACTTTCTATGGTCGTTCCTATCGTGTGAAAGATAATATTACCGCGGAAGACCTTCTCGAACGGTTGCATATGACCTTGCAGCACGAGGTGGACAATCTTGAGCATCAGTTTGTCCGTAATAAAGTTGATTGGATACAAGGGCTTGCACACTTTGTTGACTCTAATACGCTTGAGGTTGTTGATGACGAAGGTGAGGTGACGTCTGTGCATGGTGATAAAATTCTTATTGCCACGGGCACGCAGCCTCACAGGCCTGATTACATTCCCTTTGATGGGGAGACGATCATTGATAGCGATGAAATTATTGATTTAAAAACCTTGCCGAGGTCACTTGCCGTGATAGGCGCCGGGGTTATCGGTATTGAATACGCGACCATATTCAGTGCATTGGATGTTGCCGTAACGGTTATTGAGCCAAGAGAGACGATGCTCGATTTCATTGATCGAGAACTTATTGCTGAATTCACGCACCTTCTCAGACAGCAAAATGTCACTTTCCGTTTTGGGCAAGGGGTCGAGAAAATCACGAAGATCGAGGGCGGAGGTAATACGATTACGCTGGAAAACAAGCGTATCGTTAAGGCCGATATGGTTCTCTTCTCTGCTGGGCGAATGGGTGCGACTGATAAACTGGGGCTTGATAAAGCTGGCATAACGGCTGATCATCGTAACCGAATTCAAGTTAATGAAAATTTTCAGACTGAGGTTGACCACATTTATGCTGCGGGGGATGTCATTGGCTTTCCGAGTTTAGCGTCAACATCCATGGAGCAGGGACGCATCGTTGCCTGTCACGCATTTGAGCAAGATGCTTATGACGCGCCTGAATATTTCCCTTATGGAATTTATTCTGTCCCGGAAATGTCGACGGTTGGTATGTCAGAGGAAGAAGTCCAACAGCGGGGTATTCCATACGAGTGCGGTGTTTGTCACTTTCACGAAACCGCTCGGGGACAGATTATGGGCCTCAGCCACGGTATGATGAAAATGATTTTCTCGCTTAAAACCCGACGTCTTCTTGGGGTGCATATTGTCGGGGAAGGGGCGACAGAGCTTATTCATATTGGGCAGGCCGTTCTCAATCTAAAGGGCACGCTGGAATATTTTGTTGAGAACACATTCAACTATCCAACCCTTGCCGAGGCTTATAAGGTCGCAGCGCTGGATGCGTGGAATAGAATGCCGTCTGAATAGTTTAGGTAAGAGAATTGCGCTCACGGTCAGTTTCTACGAACCAGACCGTGAGCTTTTAGCTGATTTATGTTTCTATTTTTATCTGTGGTTTGTGATGAATTGGGAAATTCACCGATCTGGCAATAAAGCATAGTTTATTTGCGTCATGATGCAGTTGTATGGCTTTTTCTTTGTCAGAGCCCTGACTAATGGTCACAATCGGATTAAGTGTTGCGGCTGTAAACTGCCCACTACCATCTGGATTCATGGTCATTGTCGCTGTTGACGTATCTTGATAATCGACGATAACGATTTTATTGACTGAACAGAGATGCAAATACCACAGCATGTGACAGGACGAAATCGATGCCAATAAAAGGTCTTCGGGATTATGTCGTGTGGGATCTCCACGAAATGCAGGATCCGAAGAGCCTGACAATGTGGTTTTTCCTTCTATTATAATGTCATAATGGCGATCATAGGCTTTGTAGTTGCTCGTCCCGCTTCCCTTGTTCCCTGTCCAGGAAAGGTGAGTTCTGTATTGATGCTCTTGGCTCATCGGTATAATCCCGTCGCAGCGTGTTCATTCTGGTAAAATCATACGCAATTAATTTTATAAATAAAAATGTTTGTTTTTGATCTTTATTAATACAAAAATGAATAGATGAGTGATTGGGATGATTATCGATATTTTCAGGCCGTTATTAAAAACGGTGGGCTTTCTGCTGCTGCGCGAGAGTTAGGCGTAAGCCAACCAACGGTTGGTCGGCGGATTGCCGCGATGGAAGAGCGCCTAGGGCAACAGCTTTTGGAACGCGATGGCAAGTATGTGCGCCTGACGGCCTATGGCTTGTTGCTTGCGAAGAGGATAACGCCCCTTGTTGAAACGGCGTTTCGCCTTGAGAGAGAGTTGGAAAGCTTTGGCCAGCGTGATTATCCGCCCGTTCGCTTGACGGCAACCGAGGGATTGGCCGCTTATTGGTTACCACAGGTTGTTGCTCAGCTTCAAAGGCGTGAACCCGACCTGAGAGTTTTATTATCGCCGGGTAATCAATTAGAGGATATACATCGTGGTGATGCAGATATCGCCTTTAGAGTTCACGGGCGAAAAGATACGGAGCTAGTTGAAAAAAAGATATTCGCCTTAAAAAACGGTTTATGGGCTTCGGAAAAATATCTCGAAACCTATGGTGAACCGAATTCTGAGGAGGACTTAACTTTACATAAGCTTGTTGGGTTTAATGAAGCCTACATGTCGATGCCTTATATGGAAAACTTTGCATCTCGCCCGCTTTCTAAAAACATTGTTTTTCGATCCGATAGCGTGCCTGTCCAAGCGCAAGCAGTTCTGGCAGGTGTCGGTATTGGTGTTTTGCCTGATTATATCGCAACACATATGGGGCTTTGTAGGGTCAATTGGCAAGGTTCGATACCAGAAACAGAGATCTCTATGGTTTGCCATCCCGAAGCGCTTCAAAATCCGCACGTTAATTTTCTGTGGCACAAGTTTTTACAAGATGGAGCCAATTTAATGACTTCCCTTCAGGCCTAAGATGTCGTTGTGACACCCTAGGCCTGAAGGGTAGTCATTAGGGCAGGATTATTATGTTTTTTGCCTTTGTGAAATAATGGTGATGACAATACCGATGGCTATTATGCCTGCTCCGCCCCAAGTAAAAAGACTATAACGTTCGCCGAGAATAAAGGTAGCGGTTAGAAGACCGACGGCGGCGGCAACATACCCAATCTGGCTGAGCAAAACTGGACCGCCTTTTTGTTGCAGTCTGAAGAAAACCGGAAAAGTTAAGCCAGCTACAACAGCTTGTGTTGCTGCGATCCATGGGATTACGGCAAGTTCTGAAATCCGGACGGTTCCTGTAGTGGCAAGAAGCAAGGCAATAAACACTAATATTGCAAAGCCGTGGCTCCAGAATGCAAGGCTGTCTGGAAGTGCATTTTCCGGCCAATCAATGGTTCTATAGATATTACCGCATGCCAGTGTCAGGGGGATCAGGATTGCCGCGATAATCCAGATAAGTTCCGGGGCTTCTGCTGAACCTGCACGAGTGATGCTCACTACGATAGCACCGATGAGGCCAATGCCTATACCGACTAATCCTAAAAAATTAGGTGTTTTTAATTTGAATAAGGTTGCAAGTGCTAAGGTAAACACAGGTGAGAGCGCAAACATTAATCCTGTATATCCTGCTCCGGCATGGGGAATAACACTAAAAAGAAGCAGGTTCGGAATAACAAAAGAAATAAGAGACGATATAATCGCGTAACGTAATGTTTTTCCTTTGGGTATTACGAGCTGTTTTCGAAGAGCTAAGCTTGGTAGTATAAGGCTAGAGACCCCGACAGAAACCAAAAGCGCCCAGATCATAGGCGAAACGTTTGCTTCACCTGCGATCTTCCCAAGAGGAAAGTTGAAACCGATTAATGTGCCGGTTATCAGGAGAAGACTGGTAGGGCTTTTCAATACATTTTTACCCTTTGAGTTGTTTCCTGAGGCATTGTCTGTTGTTGATAAACTCATTTATCTTCTCCTGAGTACGAATGTACTTATTGTTAACTAACACTCAAAAAGTGCTTGGTGTGAAGCATTATGAAAACGTGCCAGAAAAAATAATTTCAGTACTAGAAAGGCGTTGGCTGGGAATTTCTCTTTCCTGTAGTTCAGGGGCAAGAAAGTTCGGGTCCGTGTTTTTACCAACAGCAACAGCAATTTCGACTTTGTAACGGTCTGGTAGGTTTAATGCTTCTTGTGCTTTGTCGAAATAAAGGCCAGCCATTGCGTGGGCTTTGTATCCACTAATAGAAGCCTGAAGGGCTAGCTGAGCCCAGGCTGCCCCTGTATCAAAACTGTTGTAATTTGATGGGCGGTCTGGCCGTGTACCATCCCCAGAGACAATCTTGTCCGATATAACAAAAACCAATGCTGATGCGTTTTGTGCCCAACTTTTATTGAAGGGGTCTAATAGATCCAATTGTGTATTCCAGTATTCATCACCACGATGGGAATAAACAAAGCGCCAAGGCTGTACATTAAATGCTGAGGGCGCCCATCTTGCTGCTTCCAAAATGGTTTGAAGATCTTCGTTCGGAATATTGCTGCTGTCAAAAGCACGGGGTGACCACCTGTTGATAAATAATGGATCAATTGGGTGGTTCGGGGTGCGGAGTGGAAGTGATGTATCTGGCATAACGCAATCCTTTACTATTTCCAGACCCTTTACTGCTTATGGGCCTTTACAATTTTTGGGGCGTCATGTATCTCTATCTAGGATAATTTGATATAAGATATTTTGACGTCAAATAATTTGATATCAAAATAAATAAGGATTGTTTAGTGATGAGTCAAGTCCCCAAAAAGTCGATTCCCAAAAAGGCTGTTATTTCGTCGACAACAGAAGGCGGCCCAATGGAAGGAATTTTAGCGCAATGGCGTCGTGAGAGGCCTGATATAGATCCGGCGCCGATGGCTGTTTGTGGTGAAATTTGGCGGGCCGGGGAAAAGCTTCGGCAGGGCGTTTTAGATAATATTTCTAACTACAATCTGGATTTTGCCGGTATGGATGTGTTGTTCACCCTACGCCGTCAAGGAAAAGGAGAGACGTTGTCTCCTTCGTTGTTAGCTAAAGATATGATGTTATCAACGTCTGCGATGACCAATCGGCTTGATCGTCTTGAGAAACGTGGCCTTATTGAGAGAATGATGGACCCAAATGACAGGCGAGGGCAAATGGTCGCCTTGACTGATGACGGTTTTGACTTGGCAAATGAGATGGTGGTTACACATGTAAAAAAAGAAGAGGCTATGTTATCAAATCTATCTGATGAAGAACGCCAACACCTTCGCCATCTATTGGCAAAGATCGATTGATTAAG
This sequence comes from uncultured Kiloniella sp., assembly GCF_937128705.1. GTDB lineage: Bacteria > Pseudomonadota > Alphaproteobacteria > Kiloniellales > Kiloniellaceae > Kiloniella. The sequence goes on from NZ_CAKZMP010000182.1 coordinate 21,264, forward strand.
TGCTTACTGGATATTGAGGTCAGATATGATAATAGCCATTTGGCTTTACCGGTTCTGGTAAGTTCTCTTCATTAAGTGTCTCTAGTAGGTTAATTTCGATATTGCGAGACATTGTTGTCAGCGCGAGATCGTGTGCTGATGTGCCAAAAGGATCTTCTAACTCTTCGCCCAAAGCATCCAGACCAAAAAAGGTGTATGCGATTATTGCTGTTACAAAAGGTGTCATTATGCCCAATGATGTAACGAGTCCAAAAGGAAGGCAAAAACAATAGATATACGCTGTTCTGTGGAGGAGTAAGTTATAGGCAAAGGGCAGAGGTGTATTGTGTATCCGTTCACAGGCGGCGAGAATGGTTGATAAGGAAGTCAGGCGTTCTTCTAGGTTCCTTGCCGAGATTTCACCTATGAATTCTTTCTGAAGCATCTGCTGCAGTTCTTCGCCCATAAGATTTAGAATGAAGTTTGGTTTGTGGCGCACTTTGTTTATTTGTTCTAGATCATCGCAAGATAGAAACCTATGAACATCATCGTTATAGTCAGTACCTCTGAGGTGGTGGCGTAAGGCATGTGAAAAGCCGATTGCGAGTTGTACAAACCGCGTTTGATGGGCTTTACATTCCAAATCCTTACTTGTTATTTCAGTGAGTGACACGCTGCCTTTTGTATCTTTGACCCAGGTGTAGGTCTTCACTTGTCTGGCGAGAGAACGCGTGTCGATAATCAACTGTCCCCAGAGTTTTCTCGCTTCCCACCAACGTTCATAAGAAGCGCTATTTCTAAAGCCCAGAAAAATTGAGAGCGTCACACCAAATAAAATAAAGGGTGTAACCGTTAAGGGTGGTAGATAGGTCGGCGCGTAAAGGTGAACAAAATAAACCAACAGTCCTAGCAAAGCCGTAAAAAGAATTTGGGGTGCGATCGTTGGAACTATTGACCCCTTTAGAACAAAAAATAATCTGAATACATTAGGCTTGTCCCTGATAATCATTTGGATGCTTTCCAGATATAAGAACGTTGGGGCAAAATGAAGTGAGCATCGCAAAATTAGATGAATTCAAGGGCTTCGCAATTCGAAAATTTGGTATAATCGTTTTGATGTTTCGAATAGAGTAAAAAAATCAGTTTACTACACACTGTAGCGCTTTTGGGCCTTTCTGAAATCACCTATCCTTTATATTTTGAATGTGCGGTAAACAGAGTCCATTCAACAAGTTTTTTCGTTACCTTGCCTAGCCCTTCATCGAAAGCTGAAACTATAGAGTTCAATTGATCTGATTGGGCTGGAATCCTTGCCTCGAAACTTTGGGAGCCAATAATTGTTCGCCGGGGCATTTGTACAATTTTCGCGTTAATGACAACCCTGACCTCTGGCGTATTGCCAAAATAAAGAGTTTGAAATTCGCGGAGTTCAGTTTTGAGAATAAAATCTGATCTTAGGCCGATGGTTTCTCTACCAACTGCCACAATTCTATCGGTATTTTCAAATGATTCCACAAGCAGCGTCTGGACCATGATCGGGGCTTTGTCGACCCACCCGGCATTGGCGTAATATTCCATCTGATTGGCTTTACGCTGTAGCGCAATCTTTGTTGTGTTCAAGCTGGCATTGGCCGAAGTTTGTTCTAAGACCAGCTGCCATGGAACCTTTGGTAAGTCTTGGTCAAAGGTGCTTTTGGGCGATAGGCGATAAAGGTCAGGAAGTGGACCTTGTCCGGGAATAAGAGTTGCACAGGATGCAAGAAGGCCAGAAACAGGAAGCAAGCCAGCAAGTTTCAGGAAGGTGCGTTTTTTATTATCTGTATCGTTCATTGGGCTTACTTACTCTGTCATTGTCGTTTTTGGGCATTTTCGCCTATCTTTTACGTATAGTGGGGCCAGAATTATCGTTTTTCCAATTATAAAAAGCCATTTTTATATATTATTCCGGTGGCTCAAAGCCCTTTTGCTTATCGCCAAAAAAGAACCTAGCGGGATCTCGCTCTATTTCCCCGGCGATGAGTTGTAGGTCCCGGACAAGAGTTCTTGTTTCTGACAACAGGTTGGAAAATTCATAAAGCCCTGTGGATGTGAAGTCTTGAAGAGGTTCTCTGTTTTCCCTGATAAGGGCTTCGACCTGGTTACTGGTACTTGCAAAACTGCGAGCTGTTTGTTGAAAATCCTGTACGAGAATTTTGATTTCCGGGGTGCTTTCGCCAACAAGATTATCAATTGATACGGCGGCGTTATCCAACGAGGTGATCGCATGGTTAGTTTTGTTTATTATCTCTGTGCTGCCCTGACGTAGTTCATCAGTTAACTCTTTTACCGATACAGAAACGGCCTTCATATTGCTGGCAGTAACGGCGGTGTCGTCGATAAGACCTGAGATTTGATTTTCTTTTTCAGCAAGGGCTTTTGTCAGGGCTTCAATGTTCTTAAGCGTTAGGGCAATACTTACTCTGTTTTGGTCATTCAGTAGATCGTTGCCGCGAGCAAGAAGAACATTGGCGCTTGAGACCAGTTCTGGTGCTCCTTCTAATAACTGATCTAGCGCGGATGTTTTTGATTGTATGACAGGGTGGCCATAGGGGCCTTCTTCGACAAGTGGCGCAGACTGCATATTACCAATTGTCAGTTGGATGGATTTAACACCTGTAATCCCCTCTAGCTGGAGTGTCGCTGTGGTGTCTTGCTTTACGGGGGTGCCTTCTTCTACTTCTAAAAGGATAACAACTTCTTCTGCTGGTTTGTCCGGCGACAAGGCAACATCAACGACTTCTCCTACGTTGACGCCATGATAGCGAACTGGGCTTCCGGGTTTTAGACCTGTAACATCCCCTCGGTAAATAATGTTGTAATTGGCATAGCTTTGATCTGATTCAAACTTTGCGAGCCAGACCACAAAGGCGAGAGCCCCAATAAAAAAAGCAATGACAAAAGAGCCGACAATCATATGGTTTGCACGGGTTTCCATTATATCTCCTTACCGGGAAAATATATCCCGGAATATGCCCCAGAATATGCCGGGATCAGGGCGTTACTCATATAGTTGTGGCTTGTTACCATAATTTTTAAGTTGCCGTTATGCATGTGATCTTGTCGCGGCCCGTCCTCTTGGACCGCCGAAATATTCCTTGATCCAAGGATCAGGCTCTTTTGACAGCTCTGAAATTGTGCCGACCTTTATTTTTTTATCTAGCAAAACGCCGATGCGGTTACAGATGGCATGGAGTGAATCCAAATCATGGGTAATCATAACAACTGTAAGTCCTAATGTATCCTGTAGCTTTGCGATTAATGCATCAAACTGGGCGGCACCAATAGGGTCAAGGCCCGCGGTTGGTTCATCTAGGAAAAGGATATCAGGGTCCAGAGCCAGAGCGCGCGCAATACCAGCCCTTTTTCTCATTCCGCCGGACAGTTCCGATGGGTATTTATCACCGGCTTCAATTGGTAGGCCTGCCAAGACAATTTTCAAAGCTGCAATTTCCCGTACAAACTGTTTCGGGAGTTTTGTATGTTCGTTAATCACGGCTTCAATGTTTTGAGATACGGTCAGGGAGGAAAAGAGGGCGCCATCCTGAAAAAGGACTCCCATGCGCTGTCTTAAGGCCCTTAATTCTGCTTGCGAAACCTGATCAACATCTTGTTTCAGGATCTTTATGGACCCTGCTGCTTTTTGATTAAGGCCGATTATCGTGCGCATCAAAACCGATTTTCCGGTGCCCGAGCCACCAACAACACCTAAAACTTCGCCTTTTCTGATGTCGAGATCAAGGTGGTCATGAAGGATGTGGTCGCCGAACTGATTGCGAATACCTTTGAGTGAAATCACAAAGTCCTTGGATTTGATTGCCGTGGGCATTCTCAAATTCCCATAACAGAGAAGAGAATAGATAAAAGCGCATCTAAAACGATGACAAAAAAGATAGCTTCAACAACAGAACGGGTTGTTTGTCGTCCTACTGATTCGGCACTTCTACTCACCTGTAGCCCCTCGTGACAGCCGATCAGGGCAATAATAAACGCAAAAATAGGGGCCTTGATTATGCCAACCCAGAAATCCCCCAGTGAGGCCGCATCCTGTAGATAACGGATGTATTGATAAAAGGACAGATCAAGCGTGAGCATGGTCATCGCTGCGCCACCAAGAATGCCCATGATATCTGCGTAAAAGGTCAATAGGGGTAAAACCAGCATCAATCCCAAAATGCGGGGGAGAACCAAAACATCAATGGGGTCCAAACCTATTGTGCGCATGGCATCAATTTCTTCGTTGACCTTCATGGTTCCCAATTGCGCCGTAAAGGCACTGCCAGATCGGCCAGCCACAATAATGGCGGTGAGTAAAATGCCCATTTCTCTCAACACACCGACAGCAACGAGATTAATTGTGAATATCTGTGCGCCAAAACGTTCGAGCTGTCCGGCACCCTGAAAGGCCAAAACCACACCAATCAGAAAGGAAATCAGACCAACGATCGGAAGGGCATGAATCCCGATTTGTTCCATTTGTGCTACTAAAGGCGTCCATCGGATGCGTTTAGGGTTGGTCATTTGTCTGGCGAAGGCAACCAGAACTAACCCTAAAAATGCAACGAGTTCTTGTACCTGCGTGATGGTTTTGAAAAAACTCTCACCTGTATCCGTAAGAAGCTTCTTTAAACCAACGAGACTGTTTTCGGGGGGGCATTCTTTTATTCTGTGTTTTTGAACAGTATCAAGAATTTGTCTGACATGTTTGGGAACACTTTTTAGAGATGTTTTCCCTCCGGTTCCTTCAATGCCTTCTTTATATTGTAGAAAGTAAAGAGCGCCAGCTGTGTCCATAATCTCGACAGCTTTCAGGTCGAATACTCGAACCGCGTTATCTACGCCGGCTTCATTTGAATTCTTTGAAGAAGAGATTTGCGTGATGACGCTGGCGAGTTTCTGGGTTGTCCAAGAACCGGAAAGAAAGCAGGTCAGGGTTGTTTTGTCAGAGGAGAACTTGATTTCCGGTGAAGTCAAATTATCAGAGGCCGCATTTTTGTTTCAGTGAGGTCGTAAATATATATTACGCGTTCTTTTCCTGAAAAGGCCAGTTTAAAGAAGGTTATGTTACTTGGTATGTTGAAACCAATTCCCTAACGGCATCTTCACCAGTGATAAAAGCGGCTTGGACCTGCTTGGCATAATCAATATGCAAAAGACGTTTGTTTGACAGGGTTTTATCGTGTCGCCCTGTACTCCCCAGCACATAATCCTTTATCAGGTCAGGCGGCATTGGAACGGTGCGTTCGTCTTCGGGTAATTCTACTTCTGCCAAAGAGAAATAGGTTTTGCCATGATCCTTTAAAAAATCAACATCCCACGTCACATCATCGACAATGAATTTAAAGCGAACTTTGGTGACATTATACTCACGTACAGACCAAAGACGGTTAAAATCATCTTCAGATATGTCTGTTTCTACCTCGATAACGTCATCATCGACACGTTGTTTGTAGGTGAAAATATAACGGACCGTCTGTGCCTGAAGGTCACGCCATGCACGAATACGAGCACCTTTTCGAATATAGCCCTGTCGTATGGCAACACGAAAACAATCCGAGGCTGATAACGTTGCTTCTAGTTTGCCCTCTGGATCGTGGAGAGCAAATTTATACTCGTTTTCAATTGGCACTTTCTTGCCTTTCACCTTTGTAGAAAAGATTTATTACCTTTTTCCAGCTGAGCAAGCCAGAGCAAGAAGATACTGTCATAATAGTTTCACATTTCTCAATTTTTTTAAATAACTGTGTAAATTTATGCACTTAATATAACGCTTGATGGGTGGTAGAATTGTTGTAATGATCTGCTTACGTTTGTTTTTTTTGCGTTTGGTTGCTTGCGTTAATGAAGTTGTACTCCTTTATTCTGTTCTTGATGATGTCATCGATCAGCTATAGTTTTGCCGCGGATAATCCGTTGAAAGCTGTTGTGTTGGCTGAAGAGCCGTGGGGATTTTATGATGAATCAGGGGGCATTGATGGTGTTACAGTTTCTTATTTTAAGCACTTGTCGAAATTTTTGGACGAACCTATAGAAGTTGTTCTTGTGCCAAGGCAACGATTGCTCCGTGGCATGAAAAAAGGAACCTATGATCTAACGATCACATTTCAAGATTATCTGTCTGAAGAATTCGCAACGCCTTTAGAACCTACTATTATGCTTGATAAAATGCTTGTGGGGTTAAAGGCGCTGGATATTAAGTCCAAAGAGGACATCGAAGGCTTGCGTTTGGCTATAGTCAGAGGGGCAAGCACAGGCTCTTGGGTAGATCAAAATAAAGCGATTAAGAAAATCGAAACCGCTAACTTTACCGAGGCTTTGTGGTTACTTAAAAAAGGGCGCGTAGATGTTGTAACCGGAACAGAACAGGTTATTCATGCTTCGTTGCCCAAAGTCGGTATGACAACAGGCGATATTGGAACACCTTATTTTTTGAGCTGTAAACATGTGCTTCTGATGTTATCCAATGCTTCGCCAAATTTTTCAAAAAAAGTAAAGATCAAAAACGCAGCCAGAGAGCTTAGACATAGCCCTGAATGGGACGCCTTACTCGAGGATGCAAAAACAATAGCACCTGACCTGATACATGATTTTAACAATCACAATTAAGGGTTGTTGAGTAGAACTCAACGCACAGGTAACCATACTGTTTTTAACAGAAATTAGACTGCCTATTTAACCACGATTTAAGATTTCAATTATAGATGTATTGTGATGAGTAACTATTATACAACGAGGCTTCTTGAGTGTTGTCCTCAGTATAGAAACTATCTTTTGTATATCTTAGTTTCCGTGTCTTCTGATTTGCCTCAGAAGTTTTCCATTGCTTTGTAACTTTCTGTCTCCAAGCCGCATCTTTAGCTAGCGCGGCAAGTGTCATCGCTTCGCCTTTATGGTTTTTGGGGACGATGATGTCTTGGGCAAAGGTCGGGGCCGTTAGTGATGATGATAAGGCGATTAGAGATAGAACAAGCATAAGTTTTTTCATAACTAGGATTCCAATTACAGTTTTTAGACAGTGAATTATTTAAATTGAATGGGCTGATTATGTTTGAGAGACCTAATCATGCATTCATCTAAGCCTTTTCAATGTGGTGTTTTGGATCAAAAGGCGTGGATATAAATTTCATTCATACACGGTTTAAATACTGCAATTTGGGCTCCTCTTATTTTTCAATTAGCTTGATCAAAATTTGATACCTAGAATAACGATTAAGGTGCTCCAAGTAGATCTTGGCTATTAACTTAACTGATAATCAGTGCTTTAGGTGTGATATTAAAAAGACAACCTTTTGTTCACAAAAAGGCAGGTTGAGAAGAATTATTTTTGGATGTTAATAGTTTTGTGAAAAATATTTATTTTTAAATGAATACAGTATCTTAACTTGTGGTTTTACGCTTTGATTATCCCCTGACTTGCCTTTTGAGGAATTTATGGTGTAACTGGGTGACACATTTATCTCACAGGATGGCCGCGCTTCATGTTGCCGGATGTTTCTCTTTCTTTTTATGTCGTCGCAGCCTTTGCTGTTTTAATCACCGGAATTTCCAAAAGCGGATTTTCGGGGGGGATGGGGGCTTTGACCGTGCCTTTGATGGCGATGTTCATTTCCCCCTTTAAAGCGGCTGCGATAATGCTACCCATTCTGTGCTGTATGGATGCTCTTAGTATTTGGGCTTATCGGAAAAGCTTTCACCGTAAAAACTTAACGGTTCTTGTTCTGGGGGCTTTATCGGGGATTGGTATCGGCGCACTGACCTATAGCTATGTCGATGCGAATGATATCCGAATTTTGCTAGGGCTTCTGACGCTGTTGTTTGGGCTGAGTTATTTTATTGGTAATCAAAAAGAAAGAAAACAAACAGAGGCGTCGTCTCCTGTCGGAATTGGATGCGGTGTGATTGCTGGGTTTACCAGCTTTGTGGCTCATGCGGGCGGTCCCCCGGTTAAGTTTTTTCTTTTGCGGCAGCGGTTAGACAAAACGGTTTTTGTTGGAACAAACGTTGCCTTCTTTCTGATTGTTAATCAGGTTAAGTTGATACCTTATGCGTGGATGGGGCAGTTTTCTTCTGAAAACCTGATGCTTTCGCTTTTGTTTGTGCCAATTGTCCCCTTGGGCATTTGGTTAGGTTTGAAGTTACATAAATTAATTGCGCCTGAGCTGTTCTATCAAATCAGCTATCTGATGATGATATTGGCTGGTGCAAAACTGCTTTATGACGGAATGTCGCCACTTGTTTGGTGAAAACAAAAGTCTAATCCGAAAGGGATGAGCTTTTGTTAAGGGCCATCAGAGAGCTAGCTGTAAGTTCGCGCGAGAACGCGGAGACGGCTTTCAAAATCACTTCGATCTACATAGCATCCCCGCAGGTGTCTTGCGCCACTGTAGCCGTCACCAGCTTTGTATGAATTTCGACCATGCATGACCCGTCTGTTATCAAAGATACATAGATCGCCGGGGGTCATTTTTACAGAAATAACAAAGCGCGGATCATTAATCAGAACCATGAGCTTTCTAAAGGCAAGATAGAAGCGGTCCATTATTTTTTCATCCATATCAAAAGTATCGACGAGGTGCGGGCTGTACCTTAACTCAATAAGTTGATCATTTTCGTCGACATTGATGATGGTTTTCCGTGTTCGAATGTCTGTTTCAAAATCATGAAATCGCATGGGCACAGTAACGGTCGTTAACAGATGGAATGCCTTTGGATCTGTTTTTCTGAGTTCGTCTATGATCTTGAAGCCGTCAGCATAAGTTGATTCTCCACCAAGACTGTCATTCATCAGACAGTGCAGGAATTGATATCCCGGCGGTGTTTCTTGATTGATCAAATCAATATGAAGGGGCAGAGCTTCGGAGGTATAGGCGTTGTTGATGGGGTTTGGTTTTGATTGCACATCAAAAACAGTTCCGAAGTTGGTTTGGCGCAGAAAAGAGATCCGATTGGCAACATCTGTAACCCCTTCGTCTGTGCAAGGTACATTGCGTACGTAAGAAATGCCGGATTCTTGAACTGATTTTAACCAGCTAAAGAGAGCTAGGTCATCCTGCATGAGGTCATTGTATTCGACCTCGTACATATCATTCAGGATTTCTGTTCCCCAGGGTACGATAACGGATGTGTTCGGCTTTTTGAAATCGGAGGAATAGGCATTTTCATAAAGCCATTGTAGTTGATAGGTGCTTTTGTGTGCCTCTTCTGACCAACTGATAGACAAGGTGGTTTGGTCAAATTTTCCTTCGGTGGCGTATATATCAGGACTTACCGTCGTCAGGTTGAATAGGCGCTCTTGTGTTGAGGGGTGAAACCCGCTTGGACAGTTGTCGCGAAGCCATAGGTAATGGAACGTTGCAACCTTGCCGTCTGACCAGCTGATTTCCAGGGAGCGATCTGAAAGGTTCAGTTCCTTTGCTGAAACGTCAAATTGTCCTTTTTTGGCGAGCGAGCTCATTCTGTACTCCGTACGTAGCTGTTTAGCCCCCAAATGTCGTAGGGCAAGTCTGTGGGCAAATCTGTTGACGACTAAAAAGGAACTTGGATTAGATCGGAAGCATCGGAAAGTGATTTTATTTGGTGGATCAGTCAGTTTTTCTCAGGGGAATGACGAAGTGGTCATGGGATCAATAATAGTTTGAACTTTCATTGTGTGAAAACCAGCTAAGGTGTTACTATTAATGCAAGAAATTCTAACCGGGAGCCAAAACCATGAAAGACGCCAATTCTGTCCTTTCTTCTTATAGTACGACTGTTTTTGAGGTGATGTCCCAATTGGCCTTGAAACATGATGCCATTAATCTGGGACAGGGTTTTCCAGATGAAGACGGCCCGGAAGAGTTACGGAAAATTGCGGCTGATAGCTTGATGGAAGGCCCCAATCAATATCCGTCTATGATGGGTATTCCTGAATTGCGCAAAGCGATCGCTGACCATGATAAAAAGTTTTATGGCTTAAATCTGGATTGGAAGACCGAAGTTATGGTGACTTCCGGGGCAACCGAAGCCTTGGCGGATTGTTTATTCGGGTTAATTGAACCTGGTGATGAAGTTGTCGTTCTGGAACCATCGTATGATTGTTATATCCCGCTTATTAAAAGGGCAGGTGGTATTCCGGTAATTGTGCCGATGTCCGCGCCGGACTGGAAGTTGCCGATTGAAGAGCTGGATGAAGCCCTTACCCAGGAAACCAAACTGATTATTATCAACAGCCCAATGAACCCAACAGGAAAAGCTTTTCATTGGGATGAGCTGGAAGCCTTGGCCGAATTATGTCTGCGGTATGACATCTATGCGGTTTGTGACGAAGTTTACGAGCACCTCATCTTTGATGGACGAAAGCACTATCCACTGATCACGCTTCCGGGGATGAGGGATCGAACGGTTCGTATCGGATCTGCGGGGAAAAGTTTTGCGCTCACGGGCTGGAAGGTTGGCTATGTGTGTGGCGCACCAGAGGTTTTAACCCCGATTATCAAGGCACATCAATTCACGACCTTTACCACGCCACCAAATTTGCAAAAGGCAGTGGCTGCGGGATTGTCAAAAGATCAAAGTTATTTCAATAATCTAATAAAAGACCTGGAAGGTAAGAGGGATTATCTTTCAAAGGCATTAGCTGATATAGGTTTTGATGTCTTGCCGTGTGATGGTACTTATTTCGTTACGGTCGATATTCGAGGTGTTCACTCTGGCAAAGATGACGAGTTTTGCCGTTACATAACGACAGAAGCAAAAGTTGCCGCAATCCCGGTCAGTGTATTTTTTGATATGGAAGGCCCCACCAACTTAGTCCGTTTTTGCTTTTGCAAGCGAATGGAAGTCCTTGAAGAAGCGGTCAGCCGGTTAAAGAAAGCCCTGTCGTAGCTTTTTCTGCTTGATGTCTTTGGAATTGCTAAGGAGTTTTAATCTTAGAGAATTTCTTTCAGTATCTTGGCCATGCCTTTGATGCCGTCAGAAATTTTTTCTTCGGGTGTCCCCGCAAAACCAATCATAAAGCCTTTTCGTTTGAGCGGGGCCATGCAGTAATAGTCCAGATTATTTACGGCATAGCCAGCGGCTCTTAACGTTTGTTCGACTTGTTCAGGGTCTGCATGATCGGGAAGCCAGGCGTTACAGTGGAAACCCTGTTCTACCGGGTTAATCTCGACCAGCCCTTTGAGGTGCTTTTCTGCTGCTTCAATAAGAATTTGTTGGCGTTGATGATATACACGACGCATTTTCCGCATGTGTGTGGCGAAGAAACCTTCGTTTATAAAGTCCGCAATAATTTGCTGGGTCAACTTGGGGGTTGAGCGCTGTAAAATGGTAGAGGCATGAGCAAAGTCCTCTGCCATTGATTTGGGCACAATCATATAGCCTAGTCGAAGACCGGGATAGAGTATCTTGGTAAATGAGCTGACATAAAGAACTCTTCCCCCTTTATCCAGCCCTTGCAAAGCTGACAGGGGACGCCCCGTATATCTGAATTCACTGTTGTAATCGTCTTCAAAAATCCAGGTATTGTTTTGCTGTGCCCATTCCAAAAGTTTGATGCGACGGGTGAGGGGCATCCGATAACCCAAGGGATGTTGACTTGACGGTGTTACATAGGCAAGGCGTGCAGGGGTATCTTTGGCTTCTTCCGGGCAGAGATCAGGGTTGAAACCGTGTTCATCCGGGGGAATGGGAACGACATTGGCGCCAGTCCCTTCAAAGACACAGCGTGCCGCGGTGTGACCTGGATCTTCCATCCAGACGGTATCGCCGGGATCAAGCAGGAGTTGACTAGCAAGATTAAGGGCGGACTGGGTACCAGAGGTGATAATGATCTGTTCTGGTGTGCAGCGCACTGAACGAGACGTTTTCAGGTAGCTTGAAATCGCTTCTCGCAAAGGCATGAACCCTCCGCGATCTGCGTAGGTTAAATCGTCGTTGGATGGCTTGCGTTGATATCTGTTGGTCAGGCGAGAAAAAACATCATGTGGCAACAGCTCGTATGCCGGTTGGCTTGGCCTAAAGGTGTAAATGCCTTCCGGTTCGTATTGATGAGGCAGTTCCGAATATTTAAGGCCTCGGATTGAAAGCGTTAAATCAGGATCTTCTTCGAAAGAATCGGGGTCGTCATCACTTGCTGATTGGTAGAAATCGGTCATTGCTGATAAACGATGGGTTACATAAGTGCCCGCCCCTCGACGTGTTTCCAAAAAACCTTCGGAAATCATTTGTTCAATTGTATTGATGACCGTTGTTCTGGAAATTTCCAGTTCAGTAGCAATTGTTCTGCTGGCTGAAAGCTTGGTTCCAGGGGGTAAGTCACCGGAAAGAATAAGCTTTCTGATGCCGCTATAGAGCTGTCTGTAAAGCGGTGTTTGTGATGTCGGGTCCAGTTTTATGCCTTCGAGTAGGGCGCCGGATGCAAATTTAGCCATGATCGTGAACTTAATATAAAATTGGTCTGCTTGGGTGTTCAATAATGGATCTTAAAGTGATGCCACTATCCGTGTAGTATTTCCAAAACAACAAAGCTGCAAGCAAAACCGTGTAAAAGCGGAATTGCAAACAAAGTTCAATGTCACTGTAATACACGCCCTGTAGGTGTGCATTCATGATAGAAAAGTGTTCATTCTGAACATTGAAGTCAGACTTGAAGAGCTCTTGTTCGGTGAATAAAAGGTTTAATTTGGGCCTATGACGTATTCGAACATGCGCATTTATAAACACGGAGGTTTTTTATGATTAACACGAAAGCCAAGCTTTCGCTTAAGCAGGCAATTCTGGGTGTAACTGCAATCGCAGGCCTGGCATTTGCTGGTCAAGCACACGCAGAAGAACTACGCCTTCTTACCTGGGGTGGTTATGCTCCTGAATCTGTTGTTAAGCAGTTCAAGGAAGAAACTGGCATCGATGTTAAGGTTACTAAATCTAACAACGAAGAAATGATTGCGAAACTTCGTGCGACTGGCGGTGGCGGTTTTGACCTTGCTCAGCCTAGCCAAGACCGTATTTCTGGTGCACAGGCCGAACACAGAATTTACAAGCCAATTGATCTTTCAAAAATCGATTCAAGCCAGTTCATCGGCTCTATGCTTGAAGCAACAAAGACAAACACAACCTACAAAGGCGATGTTTACGGTGTGCCACACGTATGGGGTACAAGTGGTCTGGTTTTGAATACAAAGCAGGCAAGCACTGTTAAAGATTATACTGATCTTTGTAATGATGCCGTTGCTGGTAAAGTTTCTTACCGCCTAAAACGTCCAACGTTGATTGGTTTTGCTTTTGCTCTTGGTCATGATCCATTTGCTGCTTATGGCGATAAAGCCAAGTACGAAGAAATCATGGGCGACGTTGAAAACAAGCTCATTTCTTGTAAAGCAAATGTGAAAACCTATTGGGAAGGCGGCGACGCACTTCTTAACCTTGTTCGTTCAGGCGAAGTTGTTGCTGCCATGGCTTGGGATACAGGCGGATGGAAGCTTAACAACGATAATGCAGACGTAACTTTTGTTGCGCCTAAATCTGGTGCTCTTGGTTGGATTGATACTTTTGTTCTGCCAAAGAAAACTGAAAACGAAGCTGCTGCTTACAAATGGATAAACTTTGTAATGCGTCCTGAAGTTGCTGCACAGATCACTGCTGCTGCGGGTAACTTTACAGCATCCAAAGGTGCTGATGAGCACGCTGATGCGACGCTGAAAGCTCAGTTCCAGGGAAGTTTCCCACAGGCTGATCTAGATAACATCAAATGGTACCCAACTGTACCACCAGGGCTTGAAACTATCGAAGGTAAAGTTCTGGATCGTGTGAAAGCTGCTTCTTCTAACTAAGAGAAGCTCGCCATACGGTACATAAAAGGCGGCCCCCGGTCTTGTTAGAGATCGGGGGTATTGCCATCAGCGGTTTGTTCCGTCATTTTCCGCTAAAGTCCTAATCTCGGGGGACTTTAAAACCCGGTATAACAGGCCAACAGACCTGATAAATACAACACCCTTTCGCAGGTAAATAAAGAATATGAGCAATCAATTGGATCTTGAGTGTCGACAGCTGGTGAAGTCCTTTGGGAAATTTACAGCTGTTGATAATGTGTCTTTGGAAATTCCAAAGGGATCTTTTTTCTCAATACTCGGTCCAAGTGGCTGTGGTAAGACCACTCTTTTACGTATGCTTGCTGGTTTTATCGAACCGACTGCAGGTGACATTGTCATTAAAGAACAGTCCATGTTGGGGGTTCCCCCGAACAAGCGCCCTGTTAATATGGTTTTCCAACATCTCGCGCTTTTTCCTATGATGAACGTGGCCGAAAATATTGCTTATGGCTTGAAGCGCAGAAAACTACCACAGGCAGAAATAGATAAAAAAGTTGCTGATGTTCTGGAGCGGGTAAGTCTGCCCGACGCAGGACCAAAAGATGTGACGCAGCTTTCCGGTGGGCAGCGTCAACGTATTGCGATTGCGCGCTCTCTTGTACTTGAACCGGCTGTTTTACTTCTTGATGAGCCGTTAGGTGCTCTCGATTTAAAACTGCGTGAACACATGAAAGTTGAACTGAAACAGCTTCAGCACGAGGTGGGTACAACCTTTGTATATATTACCCATGACCAGTCCGAAGCATTAGTTATGTCTGACAACGTTGCTGTTATGAACCAGGGACGCTTTGAGCAAGTTGGATCTCCGCAAGATCTCTATTACAACCCGAAAACAGCTTTTGTTTTCGGGTTTAAACTAGTATTAAAAATTATACTTAATCTACATTGTCATGTAAAAAAGAATTGTTTGACCTTAACTGTATTTCATCGTTACTATCATCGCTTAAGCTTGTTCTAGAAATTTTATTTTCCCTAGGGTTATCATTCAGATTTACACCCTGTCTCTTGTAAGCTGGCTCCTTTTCAATTTCATCAATATTACTCAAGCTATTCTTGAACTTATAATTAAAGTCCTTAAGTTTTCTTCGACGCTCATCTGCTCTTTCCTTTAATAGCTCCTCTATTGGAGTTTCCATTGGGTCTACATCCCTATTCCTATCCGTGGCGGTATTATTATCCGCTATCGTTTTCTTTTCGAAAACCAATTCGTCCTCAATAATTTTGGGTTCAAACTCTTCCGCCTTGGACTTAGCCCCTGTCAATTGATTTTCCAATTGCATATAATCATCAAGACTATAGCGCGTTTCACCGGTCTTGTTGTATTCCAATACAGGAATAATCTCAACACTATCTTTAACGTCCATATCCTTAACATCATCATCTAAACTGAAGGTAATAACGTTCTCCTTTTCCTCTTCATCTTTTAAAGGCAAATCAAAGCTCATTGCAAACTGATCTTCCTCTTCTTCAACTTTTAATATTTCTGGCTCTACTACCTCTATATTTCTAAGCGCATCAGAAGATTCAATAATAATGAAATCATCCTCGGAAACATTTTTTGCAACTACCTCTTCATAAAAAACGTTGAAATTTTTAATGTAGTTGGTTGTAGGTATTAAATCAAAATCGCCCTCGTCTAAAAGCTCATATCTCGTCTCTGCCTCAACTTGTTCTTGTTCATCTTCAACCACTAAGGTATGCACGGTTGTATTATTTGGCAATAATTCTTTCTCAGCTCGCTGTCCGTCTTCAAGCGTGTGAATTATTTTTTTTGTCTCCGTATTTACAATATCATCTTGTTGCTCAATATTAAAACCCGTGGCAATAACCGTTACTGCAATTGCTTCTCCCAAAGTATCGTCCTCACCAACACCCATAATAATATTGGCACCATAACCCGCTTCTACTTGAATATGGTCATTTATTTCTCCTATTTCATCAATTGTAATTTCCTGTACTCCTGAAACGATAAGTAACAGTACATTTTTTG
>NZ_CAKZMP010000183.1 GCF_937128705.1 uncultured Kiloniella sp.
GATTTTGAAGAAGCCGGCTTTGAAAACCGCGATACTGCTGCAAATGCTGATAACAGCCCGGAAGAACAGAAAATCAAAGAAAAGCAACGAGAATCCGGTGATAACATTGTCACACTGGATACCTTCAGAAAGAAGTAATCTCGGGTTGTTGAACCTAACCACGCGCGGCGTTCCGAAACTCATTCATCAGATTGAAGTCGTGTAATAGGCTTGTGCATAAAGTCGCGCCCCAGTAGCAACTCTTGTGGTCGTATTTTCTAACTGAATCCTATAGCCTCTAGTATCCCTAAGCCAGTCCATCGCTGCATAACACCTCGGATCAATAATCAGAATCTGATAGCGGACCGCATTAAACTAAAAAATTCATCACACATATCTGTCCCCTTTAATTAAATATCAAGGGTGACCAAACGTACAACAGGGGCGGCCAAAATGACCACCCCTGCATAAATAAGCTAAAAACCGCTTTAGGTATTTAGAAATGGGCTGACTTTGTATTTCCCGGCTTTGTTAGTGGCGGGGCAAATTTTGTCAAGTCGATACCTTCGACAGAGGCTTTATATTCTTCCATTGTCGGTGTTCGTCCCAAGATTGCGGAAAGAACCACAACTGGTGTTGAAGCCAATAGAGATTCGCCTTTTTTATCTTTGGAATCCTCGACAACCCGCCCTTCGAAAAGACGTGTAGAAGTGGCCAGAACCGTATCACCCTTGGCAGCCTTTTCCTGGTTCCCCATACAAAGACTACAGCCAGGTCTCTCAAGATAGAGAATATTTTCGTATTCTGTACGGGCCTCAACCTTAGGGGCTGCATCGTCAAATTCAAACCCAGAGTACTTCTGCAGAACAGTCCAGTCGCCTTCTTCCTTCAACTCATCAATGATGTTGTAGGTCGGGGCTGCAACAACCAGAGGCGCCTTGAATTCAACACTACCGTTTACTTTTTCAAGATTACGGAGCATCTGAGCTACGATTTTCACATCGCCTTTGTGAACCATACAGGAACCCACAAAGCCAAGATCTACTTTTTTCTCTGCCTGATAGTAAGAAATTGGTCTGATCGTATCGTGAGTGTAACGCTTGGAAACATCTGCATTGTTCACATCAGGATCGGCGATCATCGGCTCGTCGATTTCATCCAGATCAACAACGACTTCAGCAAAATATTTCGCGTTGGCGTCAGGTGTCAAAGCGGGTTTCTCGCCTGATTTAATCTCGGCAATACGCTTTTCAGCAATCGCGATCAGACCATGGAGCATTTTGTTATCGTTCTCCATGCCCTTGTCGATCATTATCTGAATACGTGATTTTGCAATCTCGAGAGATTCGATCAAGGTTTCATCTTCCGATACACAGATTGACGCTTTGGCTTTCATCTCAGCCGTCCAGTCAGTGAAGGTGAACGCCTGATCTGCCAACAAGGTACCGATATGGACCTCAATGATACGTCCCTGAAAGACGTTATCGCCAAATTGCTTGAGCATCTGTGCCTGTGTCGCATGGACCACATCGCGGAAGTCCATGTGATCAGCCATGGTACCTTTGAAGGTTACCTTTACAGACTCTGGGATCGGCATGGTCGCTTCACCTGTAGCCAAAGCAAGTGCAACAGTACCTGAATCAGCACCGAAAGCGACACCCTTTGACATACGCGTATGAGAATCACCACCAATGATAATTGCCCAGTCATCCACAGTGATATCATTCAAGACTTTATGGATCACATCTGTCATGGAATGATAAACATCTTTAGGATCACGTGCCGTGATCAAACCAAACTTGTGCATGAATGCCATCAGCTTGGGTGTGTTTTCCTGTGCTTTAAAATCCCAAACCGATGCCGTGTGACACCCAGACTGGTAAGCACCATCAATTGTCGGGGATAGGACTGTCGCAGCCATGGCTTCGAGCTCTTGCGACGTCATCAGACCAGTCGTGTCCTGAGAACCGACAATATTCACCTTCACACGCACATCGGACCCTGCATGCAAAACAACACCGGGACGAACACCAACAGCATTTGCATTGAAGATTTTTTCAACCGCAGTCAGCCCCTGCCCTTCGTGGTGGATCTCTTTTGAAGGCGCAAAAGCAGACTTCAGTTCAACACCCAGTGTTTCACAGGCAAAAGTCTGGAGTTTTTTACCGAAGACAATAGCATAAGAACCACCCGCCTTCATAAACTCAACCTTCTGCGGACTAAAAGAAGACGCCACATCAGCTAGATTTTCATCACCAGCATCATTGAGAAGCTTTTTGTCTTTTGTATTGATGGTGAGAACGGTACCTGTTTCTACAGAATATTTTTGCTCAAGGATCGGATTACCGTCATTGTTCAGGATTGGCTTGCCTTCAGAGTCCAGCTTTTTGACCCAATTTTTCAGATCAATACCAATACCACCAGTTACCCCAACAGTTGTCAGGAAGATCGGGGAAATACCGTTTGTACCCGCAACAATCGGCGCAAAATTAACAAATGGAACATAGGGACTAGCTTGTTTACCTGTCCACAAAGCGACATTGTTCACCCCAGACATACGGGAAGACCCAACCCCCATGGTGCCTTTTTCAGCAATCAGCATCACCCGCTTATCAGGGTGCTGTCTCTGCAATTCCTGAATTTCTGCTTGCGCTTCTTCAGAAATAAAACACTTGCCGTGTAGTTCACGATCTGAACGAGAATGCGCCTGATTACCCGGTGACAATAGATCGGTGGAAATATCACCTTCGGCTGCGATGTAGGTAACAACTTTAATTTCTTCCTCTACATCGGGGAGTTTTGTAAAAAACTCTGCCTTGGCATAGCTTTCAAGGACATCACGAGCCACGATGTTTCCGGCATCAAATGCTGCCTTCAAACGCGCCATATCTGCGTCATAAAGGAAAAATTGAGTTTTCAGTACATCCGCGGCTTGTTTCGCAATCAATTGATCATCACCAAGGGCGAGATCAAGGAGGACCTCAATCGAAGGACCGCCCTTCATATGCGAAAGTAGCTCAAAGGCAAAGGAGGGCGTAATCTCTTCAACGCTCGCTTCACCAAGAATAATATCTTTCAGGAATTTCGCCTTTTCCCCTGCCGCGCTGGTCGTACCAGGCAAGGTGTTATAGATGAAATACTTTAGAGAATCTTCTCTGTGTTCATTATTCGGATCTTTGATTTGAGAAATAACTTCTCTTGTAAGCGCATCATCTTCTATAGGCTTAGGGTTTAATCCCTGTTTTTTGCGCGTTTCAATTTCTTTTAGATAATCTGTATACAGGCTCATGGTTATCCCGACGTCTGACGTTAGATACATTTATTGAGCATCGGATTTTTGTAAGGGACTATGTAGAACCCGAAATACTCTTTGTATGTCGTGGTATAGCAAATTGATGCCGCGTTGCAATATATTCTGCGGTATGGGCACAAGCTTATCTTCGCCTCTCCCCCACAAATACAGTGCCTTTCGCGTTCTATTTC
>NZ_CAKZMP010000184.1 GCF_937128705.1 uncultured Kiloniella sp.
CTTCCTGAAAGGGTATATTGCAGGGAGTGTGCCAGTTTGTGTTGTATTTGTTACAGATGTTTATTTATTCAATTAACTTATTGATATTAAATGAAATAAAAAATAATTAAAATGTTGCCTGCAAGGATGAGTTTTGTGAAATTTTCAAAAAAATGAGGGTTTCTGCGGGGGTGGTATCTTTTAGGTCGTGTTTCTTGTTCTTTGCGCGACCTAAGATTGACCAGTATCCCTTGAAAACTGCGGGGTTGAACTAGCGTCGAATGAAATTATAAGTTGTTATAATTAATCGTATGTTGCATTTTGCAGCAGATTGAGATGTGATATTTTGCAAAATGCAATGCTATTTGCGAATTGAAGAGGGTAGTATGACGGAGCAGTTAATATATCACGTTTGTAGACGGGATGAATGGTGCCTTGCAAAAGAGCAAGGGGGGTATTCGGGATCCTCACAAGACAAAGCTGACGGCTTTATACACTTTTCTGGACCAGATCAGGTTCATAGTTCAGTTGCTAAGCATCGTGCTGGACAGGATGGGCTCATTTTATTGGAAGTCGATGTGCAGCTGCTTGGTGATGCTTTGAAGTGGGAACCATCAAGGGGCGGGGCTTTGTTTCCTCACCTATATGCTGATTTACCTTTAGCGGCGGTTGTGCGAACAGTTGATTTAAATTTGGATATGTACGGTAAGCATCAATTTCCTGTTTGGTTACGTGAGCAATCATAATTTAATTTTGCAAATTCTGTACTTGTAGTTGCTTCTGGGGTGGTGACTTGGACATGCCTATGTTACTCCCCTCCAAATACAGCTTTGCTATGATCTCGGGAGATTTTTGTGAACAGCTTCGATATCGTTGGTCCATGTATTCGTCTTTTACCGGCAGAGACAGCGCATAATTTTACCTTATGGTGTCTCAAACACGGTCTGGCCCCATCACAAAAGCTACTTGATGATCCTATTCTTAAAACGTCTGTATGGGGGCTTCAATTTTCAAACCCCTTAGGGCTAGCGGCTGGTTTTGATAAGAATGTAGAAGCTGTAGAGCCGATGCTTGGGCAAGGCTTGGGCTTCACCGAAGTTGGATCAATTACGCCGTTGGCACAGCCTGGAAACCCTAAGCCCAGAGTATTCCGCTTATCGGATGATAAAGCTGTTATAAATCGTATGGGATTTAATAATGGTGGAATGGATGCTGCAGAAAAGA
Organism: uncultured Kiloniella sp.; assembly: GCF_937128705.1. Lineage (GTDB taxonomy): Bacteria > Pseudomonadota > Alphaproteobacteria > Kiloniellales > Kiloniellaceae > Kiloniella. The sequence continues at coordinate 1,204 of NZ_CAKZMP010000184.1, forward strand.
GATTGATTCAACTTCGCAAGAAAAAGCTTTCGGGATTACTGGGGGTCAATCTTGGTAAAAATAAAGCGACCGAAGTTGCCCTTGAAGATTATCAAAAAGGCGCTCGAAAACTCGCAGGATATGCCGACTATATGGTAATCAATGTATCTTCCCCTAACACGCCCGGTTTGAGAGCTCTACAAGGTAGAGACGAGCTGGAGGTGTTGATTTCCGGTGTGCAGGATGTATTGGCTTCTACGCTTGGTGAGAAGGCTCCCCCGCTTGTCTTAAAAATTGCTCCTGATCTAACCGAGGAAGATAAGCAAGACATAGCTGCGGTCGCGTTGGACCTTGCGTTGGACGGTTTGACGGTTACAAACACAACAATAGAACGTCCTGAAAGCCTCAAAAGCGAACATCGTACAGAGGTCGGTGGGTTGAGCGGGGCGCCGCTTTTTGAGCCATCGACAAATGTTTTGAGGGATATGTACCGATTAACAGAGGGAAAAATTCCATTAATCGGTGTTGGTGGTATCGCCAATGGTGAACAGGCTTATGCTAAAATAAAAGCGGGCGCTTCGCTGGTACAGTTGTACTCTGCGCTGGTCTATGGTGGCCCGCCTCTTATCTCTCAGATTCTTAAAGAACTAATTGTTTTGCTGCGCCAAGATGGTTTTGGCTCTGTGGCTGAAGCCGTTGGCGCAGATCACAGATGACCTTTTTACCTTATAGAATTTCCAATACTGATTCTGGTGGCCTGCCAATTCTGGCACCCTTTGAGCTAATTACGATGGGGCGTTCGATAAGTATCGGGTGTTCTGTCATGGTTTTGATTAAGTCTGGGTCTGTCAGGCTTTTGTCTGAAAGGGCAAGCTCTTTATAGATTTTTTCCCCTTTTCTTAACAGATCGCGCGGATTTAGTTTTAACTGTTCTAGAATGTCTGTGAGTTGATTTTCAGTGATTGCACCCTTTAGATATTCAATGATTGTTACCGTGTGTCCTTGCTCTTCAATTATTTTAAGGGTTTCGCGGGACTTGTTACAGCGGGGGTTGTGCAAAATTTTAACCGTCATATCAGTTAGGCCATCTATATAGTTGGAAAAGAGATCTGAAATCTGTCAGATTATTAGTCACTTGTTAAGGCTCTCTCAAGAACCTTGTGTCATTGATTACTCTATTCGTTATATCCAATTGAAATAAAGATTTATGCCGCTGCTACACCATTTGCTCTTTATCACAATCTACTGTGCCCTTGCCCTGATCGCTGCCCTTATGGGGCCCAGCTATATTCCTGACCTGCAAACGGGTGGGGCTATGTTACTTGGATTATGGGTTTTTCTTTCGGGCGCTGTGTTGCATGAAATCATAACCCGACGGTCAAATGATGATGACGTTACGGCAAAGCTGGAAACGCTCCATCATAATCAGGCTGTTTTGAGAGATCGTATCTCCTGGACCCGTCGAGAAATAAAAGGAATGGCAGAGGCCTTTGAGGCCGCAGGTCAGTCAAGCAAGTTAAGTGAAGAGCAAAACATTATTAATGATGCTCTGTCCGAGGTAAACTTACTTAAAACGCTTATGCCCAGATTGACAGACCCTTTTCTCGGATTGTTCGATGATGAAGAAAGCTCTCAGTTTGGCGAGACCGAAAGTAAAGAACCTGCTCGCGAAAAGCAGAAGGTTGTAAAAAGTGATTTTCTGGATGATTTCAGAAATGAAAGATCTTTACGCTTTGGACGAAATGATAAGCAAACTAAACAAGAGAGAGAGCAGGTCTCTGTTTTAAGTGATCTGAGCGAAACTGAAATTTTATCAATCGTGAGGCGTTCATTACGCGATGACCGGATTGATATGTTTCTACAGCCCGTTGTTGCTTTACCCCAGCGAAAAAGAAAATTTTACGAGTGCTTTTCCCGTTTGCGCACAACGAACGGACAGGTAATCGAGCCGGGACAATATGTTGCTGTTGCAACACGGGCGGGGCTGATCACCGCTATCGATAATATGTTGTTGTTCAGGTGTGTGCAGATTATTCGAAAGATTATCCGGTCAGGTGAAGATGTTTCGTTCTTTGTAAATTTGTCGTCTCATACCTTGAAGGATCAGGATTTCTTTGATGATTTTGTCGATTTCGTGCGTGGAAATATTGAGATAGCGCCGCATTTGATTATCGAAGTCGCACAAGATGAGTTTTTGGACTTAAAGGCCAGCGAGTTGTTGAGCCTGGAACGATTGATGGGGCATGGTTGTCGACTGTCACTCGATCGTATGAAAACACTGGATATGGACCTAAAAGCTTTGGCCGCTGGCCGTGTAAGATTCTTGAAGCTAGAGGGCTGGCTTTTTTCACAGGACAAAAGCAAGACAAAGAAATTTTTAAATAACTTACGAAGCCTTCCCATTGAGCTGGTTGTTGAAAAGATCGAAACCGAAGATGCTCTTGTTCAGGTTCTTGATCAGGACGTTGCCTATGGTCAGGGATATCTTTTTGGAGAACCGCGACCTGCTAAACCATAAGGGAAGTTCTCTTTTCGAAAGCATGACTAATGCTTTGCAAGTCAAGATGCTTGTGGCACAAGAAGTCTTGCTATTTCTAAAACATTTATTTGCAGGAACTTCCTATGTCATCTACGCCTCGAACGATCCCGTTTCTATCAGGGGTTTCCGAAGTCATCGATAATTATGATGGATTTGTAATCGATCTTTGGGGGGTGATGCATGATGGTTTAGAGGCTTTTCCTGAGGCCGTGAATGCGCTTCAGAAACTAAGAGAGGCTGGCAAAAGAGTTGTCATCCTGTCCAACGCACCCAGACGGGCTGAATCTGTAACCGTTCGGAATGAAGAACTGGGTATCGCCCGGGATCTTGCCGATGCTGTTCTTTCTTCGGGTGAGGTTACATGGCGCAACCTGAAAGAACGATCCCTGCCATTTTATCAGAAGTTAGGTCAAAATGCTTTCTTGATTGGCCCTGAGAGAGATCTGGGGATGAAAGAAGGTTTGGATTTCACTTTTGTAGATAACATTGATAACGCTGATTTTATTATGCTGACCGGGATCTGGGATCCAGAAGATAAGGTTGAGCGGTATGATTTTCTATTAAAACCGGCGCTTGAAAGAAAATTACCTATGGTATGTGCCAATCCTGATCTGGAAGTCATTCGAGGCGGTAAACGGGAACTGTGCGCTGGTTCTGTGGCTCATCATTACCAAGATATGGGTGGGGAAGTGCAGTACCACGGCAAGCCCTATCAGGATATATACAAGGAATGCATGAAGCTTATCGGTATCGAAGATGGATCACGTGTGCTTGCTGTCGGTGATTCGCTCCGTACTGATATTACAGGGGCAAATGCCGCAGGTATTCATGGTTTGTTTATTGCGGGTGGGATTCATTCTGATGATCTTAATGGCCTGAACTCTCCAACTGATATGTTGAAACTTGTCGGTCTATGTAACCGTTATAACCAGTATCCGGTCGCAGCTATGCCTATCTTTAAATGGTAAAAACGTAAAGATTTTGTGGTTTAAGGTTTGGGTGGTTCTCACTGAGATAATTAGGAACACTTTATGAAATTTCAGGTACTTATCTCCTAATACTAATCTCGGCTTGATTAAGAACAGCCCGGGCATTTGTATGTGGTAATCCTAGGAAACTCGCAGCGGGAAAATTATCATCGTTATAAAATAGCGGGGCTGCTGTATGCAGCAATCGAGGCATTGGGGTTCTTTTGTATTTCCATCATTTCCCGGTTCTTGTTTTCCGTAGTTGCATGGAGATGAAAGTATAACGCTGCAAGGGTGAGTCCTGTCGAAGATTTCGTGTAAAAATTTTTACATCTGCAATTTTGCTGGATTGGCTCTGCTTTATTAGGCTTTTCACAGGGCATAGACTTGTTGTGAAAAAGCTGGTTATATTGCGCTGCAATAACAAAGTTGTTCTAGGACTATCTGTCAGCAGGATAGATGTTTTAAGTCAAAAACAATGATAAAAATAAAAGCCGGGGCGAGATCCTGAAAACTAGGAGGGGCGTTGAATGTCTGATTTTCCCAAAAAAACAATCGCGGACTGGGAAGGACTTGTTGAGAAAGAACTTCGTGGTAAAGAACGCGATAGCCTGAATTGGGAAACTCCCGAAGGTATTGTGGTAAAGCCGATCTATACGGAAGAAGATCTTGAAGATCTGGATACCGTGGGAACATTACCGGGCTTTGCTCCTTTCTTGCGTGGTCCCCGGGGCAGTATGTACGCGGCGCGTCCGTGGACGGTGCGTCAGTATGCAGGCTTTTCTACTGCTGAAGAGTCCAATGCTTTTTATCGACGGAATCTTGCCGCAGGACAAAAGGGGCTGTCTGTTGCTTTCGATTTGGCAACGCACAGAGGGTATGATTCTGATCATCCGCGTGTGGTTGGGGATGTTGGTAAAGCTGGCGTTGCGATTGATTCTGTCGAGGATATGAAAATCCTTTTTGACGGTATTCCGCTGGATCAAATGTCTGTTTCCATGACAATGAACGGTGCCGTGTTGCCCGTGTTGGCTGGCTATATTGTTGCTGCTGAAGAACAGGGTGTTAAGCCGGAACAACTCTCGGGAACAATCCAGAATGATGTTCTCAAAGAATTTATGGTGCGAAATACCTATATTTTCCCGCCGACGCCTTCCATGCGGATTGTTTCTGATATTATCGGTTACACGGCTAAAAATATGCCACGCTTCAATTCAATTTCTATTTCCGGTTATCACATGCAGGAAGCAGGATCTACCTGTGTGCAAGAGCTTGCTTTTACCATTGCAGACGGCCTTGAGTATGTACGCACCGCGATCTCAAAAGGTCTGGACGTAGATGCTTTTGCACCACGGCTTAGTTTTTTCTTCGCGATTGGCATGAACTTTTTTATGGAAGCGTCAAAGCTTCGGGCTGCACGTTTCCTGTGGTCGCATTATATGAAAAAGATGTTTGATCCCAAGGATGTTAAATCCTTGATGCTCCGGACACACTGTCAAACATCTGGCGTCTCTTTGACCGAGCAGGACCCCTATAACAACGTTATTCGGACAACTGTTGAAGCCATGGCCGCAGCTTTGGGCGGAACGCAATCCCTTCATACCAACGCTTTGGACGAAGCGGTAGGTTTGCCCACTGATTTCTCTGCAAGAATAGCGCGTAATACACAGCTAATATTACAAGAAGAGACAGGTATCACTAAGGTCGTAGATCCTCTTGCTGGGAGTTACTACGTGGAAAGCCTGACCGCGAGCTTGATTGAAGAAGCGCGTAAAATTATCGACGAAGTTGAAGAGATAGGCGGGATGACCAAGGCGGTTGAATCCGGCATGCCTAAATTGCGGATTGAAGAGTCTGCGGCAAAGAAACAGGCGCGGATTGATCGTGGTGAAGAGACTGTCGTTGGCGTTAATAAATATCGCCTTGAAAAAGAAGACGATCTTGATGTCCTTAATATTGATAATACGGCGGTTCGGGAACAGCAGATTCAACGTTTGAATGAAATTCGCAAGACACGTGATAGTAAAGCCTGTGATGAAGCTCTTGCTGCGTTAACCAAAGCGGCAGAAGATGGTTCTGGTAATTTGCTTGATTTGGCTGTCCAGGCGACGAGGTTACGGGCAACAGTTGGCGAGATTTCTGATGCACTGGAAAAGGTGTATGGTCGTCATCGTGCAGTAAACAGGAGTATATCTGGCGTGTATGGATCTGCGTATGACGGCGATGATGATTTTGCCCGTATTCAGGGCGAGGTAGAAGCTTTTGCTGAACAGGAAGGTCGCCGCCCCAGAATGCTTGTCGTGAAGCTGGGACAGGATGGACATGATCGCGGCGCAAAAGTCATTGCAACGGCCTTTGCGGATATTGGCTTTGATGTTGATGTCGGTCCCCTTTTCCAGACACCGGAAGAAGGGGCGCAACAGGCCATTGAAAATGATGTTCACGTTGTTGGTATCTCGACACAGGCTGCTGGCCATAAAACGCTGGTGCCGCAATTGATTGCTGAGCTTAAGCGCCAGAAAGCAGATGATATCCTTGTCATTTGTGGCGGTGTTATCCCGGCACAAGATTATGATGCACTGAAACAAGCCGGCGTTTCTGCGGTTTATGGACCGGGGAGCAATATCCCCTTGGCGGCACAGGAAATTATTGGCTTGTTGAATAAACGAAGCTAATTAAAAAAAATGTCCAAGAAGGCCCTGATCTTAATGGTCTTTCTTGGACTATAGGACTTTCCTGCCGTAGTATCTCTCTCAGGCGATCGTAAATCGTGTTTAAACAGGGAGTGAGGGGATGTCAGGTCATACCTGGATCACAAGAATTTTGGCGCTGTTCGGGGTGGCAGCATCAGGGGCATGGCTGTGGGTTTGTTATCAGTATTTTAAGAACCAGGTTGGTCTGGATGTGATTGAAAGCATGGTGCCTCAGGAACAGGGGCAGGTGCTTGCTGGTATCACGCTGCCACTTGTTCTCTTGTGGGCGATACTTCTTTTTATCCTCAGGGGGGCTGCGCTTTCCAATGAAACGCGCAAGCTTCTGGATAAGCTGGATAAGCTAACCTATCCCGATGACGAAGAGAATACCCGCGTTAAAGACATTACACGCCAGTTACAAGAACAGGCTGAAAGCCTGAATAGCGCGTCGGGTGAAGTCGAAAAACGTCTGAGCGGTCTGATTAGCGCATTTAAAGAGCAAACAAAGCAGCTTACGGGGGCCGCGATCCGGGCCTCTTCTCAGACCGAACAGATTCAAGAAACGCTTGTTACACAGCAAAGCTCACTTGAAGACGTCCACAATTCAATTCATTCCAGCCTTGAAAATGCACGAGAAGCAGTGAAGGAACAGGTTACTGCCCTCGAAAGTTCTGGAGTTCGCAGTGAAGTCATGGCTGAGACGATCAGCAAGACATTGCGTGACTCCGTCGATGTTTTGGACGAGGCGGTGGAACGCACAATCGGCCGAACTGAAGATGCCAGTGAAATGTTAAAACAGCAGGCAGAAGATATGGCTGCGGCGGGTACAACAGCAGAAGTTTGTGGCGAAACCATGCGCGAAAGCCTGAAACAAGATATCGAAACCCTGAAGCTTGTTCAGGATACGATTGATACCGAAGGCGAAAAGTTCAAGGGCTTGATCAAAGATCGCATCGGCGACGTTGAGCTGCTACTCGAAGGGGCGGGTGCTAAAGTTTCAGAACTCGGTGAGAGATTGTCTGGCGAGAATCAGGCCATGGAACAACTGGTTGCTGAAATCGGGTATAAAGCTGTCTCGCTGTCAGATGCTATGCGTAAAGATGCGGAAGAGGTTCGAGAGCTTTTTGCTGACGTTGCTTTGCGTGCGGGGGAAATGAATGAACGCTTTAGAGTACAAGCGGGCGAGCTTGATAAAAGCGGTAAGGAAGTTGCCGATAACCTGACGCAGGTAACAAAAGATTTAGGCGAAGCGGTTTCTTTGGCTGGCCGGGAAGAAGCTTCTCGACTGACAGAGGCAACGGCACAGGCACAGGATACTTTGGTGGCTGCGGCGGAAAAAATCCGTCCGGGGATTGCGAGTTTGGAAGAATCTTCTGAACGACTCAGCGATCTTGCCGATGTTGTGATGGGCGGCTTGAGCGAGCACACTCGTGAAATCGGACAGGTTAGTAAAAGTGCGCAAGAGAATGTTGAAGAGGCATCAAAAGCGCTTAAGGATCAAACAAGGCTTATGGAACTTGCCGCTGATAAAGCTGTGCGTCACACCACGGAAGTAGCCAAAGTGTTTCAACTTCAAACACTTGCTCTTGCAGATGGATCCAGCGCAGCCAATCAGGCAGTGCAAGACCTACGCCATGGTGTACATGAAGAATTGGATGCCTTTAAAACACTTTCCGATGACTTCAGTACCCTGTTGGAAGATGTTCGTACGTCGCTGGATGCCCGTACCGAAGCACTCAGTAAGGCGTCAGATGAATCCCGTCAAACAGCAGATACCTTGAAGGATCATGTTGATCAGCAAAGAGAAAAGCTTGCTGTCTTATCAGAAGAATCGTTGAAACAGGTTGAGGATATTGGTGTTCGCGCTGAAAAGGCTGCGTCCAGTTTGAAAGGTTCAGCAGACGGTGCGCTTAAAAGCGCAGAGCAATTGAGAGAGACATTCTCGCAAGACAGTAACAAAGTCACAGAATTGCATGGCAAGGTTTCATCGCTTGCGGACGCTTTTGGTCAACAGGCGCGTGATTTGGCCCATGCATCCGAAGAAGCAACACGTCAGGCCCTAAAATTACGCGAAGATCGTTCGGCGAATAAGCGGGATGCATTCTTGCGCGGCGCGACAATTCTTATTGATGATCTCAATTCTTCGGCCATTGATTTGAATAAAATTTTGGACGAGGACTTGCCTGAGGAATATTGGAAACGATATCACAAGGGGGACCGTTCTATCTTTGCACGGTCCATTCTAAAGAAAAAAGATCTTTACGATACACGTGAAGTTAAACGTTATTTTGAGACAAATCAAACCTTCAGAAATCAGGTAAATCGCTATCTGGATCAGTTTGATAACCTGATGTCTCAGGCCCGTGAATGTGATAGCGAAGACGTTCTTTCCGCAACGTTTATGACTGCAGATGTTGGAAAGCTCTATGTTCTTCTCGCGCGTTCTCTTGGTCGTATGGAGTGATGATATATGCGCCGGATGCGTGAAGATGTTCCTAAGTCAGAGGGCGAGAACAGTCAGCTGGATACTCTAAAGACACTGCTGCCCTATTTTTGGCCTGTTGGTCGTTTTGATCTCAAAGCTCGGATTATCTTCTGCTTTGCGCTTCTTATTTTTGCAAAACTTACAAATGTATCTGTACCCTATATTCTCAGGGGGGCGGTGGATGCGTTGAGTATAGATGACCCAACGTTGCTTGTTGTCCCGCTTGGCCTTTTGGTCGCTTATGGTACGGCCAGGGTTGGCGCAATTGCGTTTGACAATATTCGTGAGGGGTTATTTGCCAAGGTTGTGCAAAATGCCATTCGCAGTGTTGCGCTGGTTACCTTTCGGCATTTGCATTCACTTTCCTTGCGCTTTCATATTGAACGTAGAACCGGAGGGGTAACCCGCGCGATTGATCGGGGAACCAAGGGGATTGAGTTTATGCTCACCTTCTTGATGTTCAATGTCATCCCGACACTTATTGAAATTACGGTTGTTTGTATCCTGCTGTGGTTCTTGTTTGACTGGCGCTTTGCGGTTGTTCCGCTTGTGACAATTCTAGCTTATATTTTCCTGACACTCCGCATTACGGAATGGCGCATTACACTACGTCGGGATATGAATGCGGCTGATAATGATGCCAACACCAAAGCTGTTGATAGCCTTTTGAATTTTGAAACAGTTAAATATTTTGGCAATGAAGAACATGAAGCCAAACGTTATGACCGGGGCCTAGCTGCGTATGAACATGCAGCTATTCGTAGTCGGACAAGTCTTTCCAGCCTAAATATTGTCCAGTCTGGGATTATTTCGCTCGGGGCTAGTTTAATGATGATCATGTCTGCCTATGGTGTCGTAAATGGTGCGATGACGGTTGGCGACTTTGTCATGGTCAACGCCTATCTGTTGCAGCTTGCAATGCCATTGAATTTTCTGGGCTTTGTTTATCGAGAAATCCGTCAGGCGCTTATCGATATGCATACAATGTTCGAATTGCTCCATAAGGATCTTGAAATCAAAGACGAGCCGGATGCAAAAGAGCTGACCGTTAGTGGTGCTGAAATTCAGTTTAAAGACTGCCATTTTGGGTATGACGAACGACGTCCTATTCTAAAAGGGGTTAGTTTCACCGTTCCAGCAGGTAAAAAGCTGGCCATTGTGGGCTCTAGTGGCGCAGGTAAGTCCACAATCAGTCGCCTGCTTTTCCGATTTTATGATCTAGATGCGGGGGAAGTCTTAATCGATGGACAAAATATTGCCAAAGTGAAGCAGGGATCACTGCGTCAGGCAATTGGTATTGTCCCGCAAGACACCGTGCTTTTTAACGATACGATCCTTTATAACATCGCCTATGGACGCCCAAGCGCGACGCGTGAAGAAGTCGAAGAGGCTGCAAAACTAGCCAAAATTCATGACTTTGTATTGTCATTACCAGACGGGTACGATTCCATTGTCGGAGAGCGAGGACTGAAACTGTCGGGTGGGGAAAAGCAACGTGTTGCCATTGCTAGGACTGTTCTTAAAGATCCGGCGATCATGTTGTTTGATGAAGCAACCTCTGCATTGGATAGCCGCACGGAACAGGAAATTCAGGCCAGTCTTAATGATGTATCCAAGGATAGAACAACGCTGGTCATTGCCCACCGTCTTTCAACAGTTGTGGATGCCGATGAAATTATTGTCCTTGAACAGGGGCAAATAGAGGAGCGTGGGACCCATAGTGACCTCCTTAAAAAAGAAGGTCACTACGCTGAAATGTGGCGCCGACAATTGGAAGTGGCCCAGAAGGTTGCTGAGGTTGAAAAGGTAGCCGGACAAGATGATGCGGTTGGCGAGATAGTATAGGTAAAGCGGCATTATGACGAAAGATAACGATAAGATCGGGAAACTGGTTGCTGGGATTGCTGATGGACAGCGGCGTGCTTTGGCACAGGCAATTACGCTGATTGAATCAACCCGTGCAGATCACCGGGAAGATGCGGATCTTTTGTTAGAAAAAATCTTGCCGATGAGCGGTAAATCTATCCGGATTGGTATTTCCGGCGTTCCTGGCGTTGGTAAATCCACTTTTATCGAAGCTTTCGGCATGCACTTGATTGATAAAGGCTTTCGTGTTGCCGTTTTGGCTATTGATCCATCGTCACAGCGAACAGGTGGTTCGATTCTGGGCGACAAAACCCGGATGGAGATCCTATCTAGGCAAGAGGCAGCCTTTATTCGCCCTTCCCCGGCTGGTGCGACGCTGGGGGGTGTTGCGCGCAGAACCCGTGAAGCGATGTTGCTATGTGAAGCATCGGGCTTTGATGTCATTCTGGTTGAAACCGTAGGTGTAGGGCAATCAGAAACAGCCGTTTCAGAGATGGTTGATATGTTCCTGTTACTGCTGCTGCCAAGCGGAGGTGACGAACTACAGGGCATTAAAAAAGGGATTATGGAGTTGGCTGACATGGTTGTCGTCAACAAAGCTGATGGAGATCTTGCGCCAGCAGCAAATCGGGCCGCCGCAGAATATCATGCGGCTTTGGGGTTAATGCGCCCGTCCAGTCCCAATTGGAAGCCTCGGGTTAAGAAGTGTTCTGCATTGCATGATGAAGGCATTGATGAGATTTGGGCAGGGATAGAGGAATTTAGAACCAAGCTTTGGGAAAGCAACGAGATCCCGGATAAGAGGGTTAAGCAGGCTGTTTCCTGGATGTGGAGTGAGATTAAGGAATCTCTGGTTCTCGCATTTAAGGATAAGCCTGAGATTGATAAGGCTCTTAAAAAGGTGGAATCCGATGTGATTTCGGGTAAAATGGCGCCAGCTACGGCAGCGAGAAAGCTGCTCAATATCTTTCTCAATACCTGATGTAGAGTAATAAAACGCTGTAAACGCGGCGTTTTTACAGATTCGTTACGAATCTTTACGTGAATCGTGCTTTTATCTTGACCCTTGGGCGGCGGTGTCCTAAAACTCGCGCCGAGCCGACGTATCGGCATTAGATTTTTATTTTCATCGAGTTTACGGGATTAGAACCATGGCACGCCGTTGTGACTTTACCGGCAAAGAGGTACAGACTGGCAACAATGTGAGCCACGCTAAGAATAGAACACGGCGTCGCTTCTTGCCAAATCTTCAAAAGACTTCGATGTTGAGCGATGCTCTAGGTCAGACTGTTCAGTTCCGTCTGAGCACTGCAGCTATCCGCACCATCGAAAAGCGTGGTGGTCTTGACGCATTCTTGCTGTCAACATCATCTGAAAAACTGGGCAAAAAAGCTCGGGAAATGAAAAAGCGCGTTCAGAAAGCTTTGGTTTCCAAAGCAGCTGAATAAGAAGTCTTATTCTTAGAACAGCCCGCTGTGCTTTGGCCAGCGGGCTTTCTTTGTTTTTGCAATTCAAACATTAATAGTAATGTATCCTGCGCAAAGCTTAGATTGTCATCAGATAAGAGATAGATCAGGGTTTCGCCGTTAGGACCGATCCGGCTACTGATACCTTCCATGTTATCGATGGATTGTGCGCCTTCGAATGTTGCAAGAACACTTCCCTGCATCACGTAACCCGGCATGGATAATGCTGTTTGAATTTCTAATGCTGGAAAAAATCTTAGGCTGGTCTTGAACCCTTCCCAAAAAGAAAACTCTCGTTCCAGCAAGAGTAAATCGCCCTCTGCTGTGCTGCTTAAGCCTGTGGGTAGATAATTTTTATTCGGTTCCAGATATAGTTTGTCCCAACTTCCTTGGTGCAAGAGATACGCTTCTATGACGCTCTCTTGTGAGGAGCGTGTCGTGGTTGGTGGCGTAGTCGTTCGCTCGGGAATGGCCAAAAGGCAATCGCCAGCTAACCATGTAAGAGCTTCAATCCCTCGGTTACTCGACGCGATATCAGTGAATTCGTTTGGAAGAGGGATAGCGCCGATGGTCGTGGTTAAGGGGGCGGAGTATTCGAGGATTCGGTGATCTCGCTCAAAACTTACAAAAATTGCTCCGTTATCAGCCAAAGCGATTGATTCGCTATCTCTGTCTTTTTTTCGGATCAGATTTTTACCCAAGGGGCCTTTCATTGTTGATATGAGCCCGTTTGTAAGAGAAAGAAGATTGCCGTTAAGATCGTAATTCAAGCGTCCCGTAAACCAGAGACCTTTGTCTCCAATAGCCAAGAGGGAACGCCCATCTGTTGAAACCTCAAGCCCTGATAAACCGCCAAAGCGTTTGTGGGGAGAGCTGATTTGAATACCACCCCGCCAATAGAGAGAAGGTGCTTCTTTAATCTCTGGTTCTTGGGTAGCGAACTGTTGGTTGGGTACCGGGACAGCTTTGATCGTAAGGGGGATTTTGGCAGCCTCTATGACTTCCAGATTTCTGTCCATATAGGCTGTATACCCCAACAAGCTGATGGCGATAACGGCTATGGTAAATAGGACTCTGATAATCATGTTCGTCTCTGCGCTACCTTTTCTAGGTTCATAAGAATTATTAAACATTCTTTATGAACTTAGGGTGAATAGGCTGTGACTTTTGTAAGGCAAGTTATCTTTACTTGTTCATAAGAAAGCTCAGACTGAGGAAAGGAAAACCGGCGTTGAAGAGGCTATGTCCAAAGATCTTGATATATTACAACTGAAAATATCAGATAACAGCCCTGGCTCCATGACCTCAAGCGTTGGCCCGTTGGATATTAATGTGCCGTTAGAAATGATCGCAATGGAATCGCAGTATTGAGCGGCCTGATTGAGATCGTGGAGAATGGCTAGGCCAGCCGTATTCCGTTCTTTACACTGTTTTTTTGCTGCGGCAAGAACCGCATGTTGATGCGCAATATCTAGGCCTGCGGTTGGTTCGTCCAGCAGCAGAAATTTTGATTCCGTATCGCCAGTTAATCCGATGCTCTGGGTTAAGGCTCTGGCAAGTTGGACGCGTTGTTTTTCCCCGCCCGACAGTACGGGGTAAAGGCGATCAGCGAGATGTTTTATGTCGGCTAGGCTCATGGCTTTTTCGACAGCGAGCCTGTTGATGAAAGGTGAGCATAACTTTTCATATGGCCAACGTCCCATGCCAACGACATCGCGTGCAGAAAAAGGAAAAGCCAACTGTGATGCCTGTGGCATAACGGCACGCCGTCTGGCGAGATCAATACTTTCCCATTTCTGAAGGGGGCTATCATCGAGGGTAATCGTACCATTTGTCGGTGTAAGATCACCAGATAGCACCTTGAGAAGGGTGGATTTTCCCGCACCATTAGGGCCCAAGATACCTAAGAGTTTTCCGGGAATAAGCTCGAGAGAAACATCCTCTAGTAATTTGGTTGAATTGATTTTTACGTCAATGGCGGTTGCTTTGAGTGTCACATGCGTCTCTTTTTGAATTCACGGAACAGAAGGATGAAGAAGAAAGGGCCGCCAATAAAGCTTGTGACCAGTCCGATGGGAAGTTCCGCAGGTAAAACAATAATTCGGGCAATGGTATCGGCAATTACAATAAGATTGGCACCTATCAAGGCAGCTGCTGGTAATACAAAACGGTTATCCGCCCCACCTATCAAGCGGGATAGGTGCGGGGCTATCAAACCGATGAAGCCAATCATGCCTGCCGCAGCAACAGCGGCGCCGGTTGCGCAGGCAGCCGCAACTGCTGCTTGTTGCTTGACCCGTTCTGTTGGTATGCCAAGGTGATTGGCTTCGGCTTCGCCCAGCAAGAAGAGATTAAGCGGGCTGGAAAGTTTAAGCAAAAAAAGCGAAGCGATAATCATTATCGAGATAGAGGGCCACGCTGTTTGGCCCGCACCAGCCAGACTTCCCATGGACCAAAAGGTCAAAGACCTAAGCTCTGTATCATCGGCTAAGTAAGTTAGTAGTCCGATAAGAGAGCCAACAATGGCATTTACCGCAATGCCCATCAGTACCATCATGGCGACATCAGTAAGGCCATCGCGTCTGGATAGGTGGTAAATCAAAGCGGTGGTTAACAAACTTCCTGCAAAGGCGGCAATGGGAAGCGCAAAATTACGGGTTAGCTCTAAAAAAGCAGTAAAGTAGGTGTCGCCCAATACGATTACGCAAACCACGGCGAGGGCTGCGCCCGAAGAAACGCCGATTAAACCGGGATCAGCTAGAGGATTACGGAATAAGCTTTGCAAAACGGCCCCGGAAAGGCCTAGGGATGCACCAATAATAAGCCCTAGAATAATTCTGGGAAGGCGAATTGATTCGATCACCAGTGCTTGATGTAGCTCTAACTTACTTTCACTCAGGCCGATAAAAGAAGCAAAGTGTTCTATATTTGATAAGGGGGAAATTGCCACGCCCCCGATCCCCAGCGATATAATTGAAGATAGGATAAGAACCAAAAAAAGCGCCCCTAAAATATAGTAGGGCTTTTTAATGCTTCTTTGCTGACGGCGGGCGGATGTTTCTGTCAGTGTCTGGGCCATTGTCTGTTCAGGGTGTCTGTTTTTTGATTTGAGCGGACAAGGTTTCCACTGCATCTATGGTGCGTGGTCCCAAGCCAAAGAGAAGCGTACCGTCGAGAGTTACGATGCGGCCCTTTTGTACGGCAGATAGTTTGCCCAAAAGTGGATCAGTGGCTAAGGCTTTTATACCACCGCTATTTGCCAAGGATCTTTTCGACATTAAAATATAATCGGGGTTATTCCCGAGAATGTATTCACTGGCCAAGGGCTTAAAGCTTTCCAAATCCGAGGCGATATTTTTAGCACCTGAATAGGTAATAATTGCATCAATGGCGGTGTTTTTCCCAGCTGTCATAGGGCCGCCATGGCCTGTGTTTAAAAGGAAAAGAACTGTCGGCTTTTCCTTTTCCGTATCAACAGCAGAAAGTTGTTTTTGCAGTTGAGTTGAGATCTGTGAGCTGAGTGTTTTTCCCAACTCTTGGCGATCGGTATGTGCCGCGATCAGTTCTATGCCTGTTACTATTGACGTGGTATTTACAAGTTCGGGTATTTTTACGACTTTGATCCCCGCGGCTTGAATGGTTTCGAGTACATGTGCCGGACCTGATCCCTCTAACGCGAGGATTAAATCAGGCTTTAGGCTTAAGAGGCCTTCGGCTGAAAGTTGTCGTAGATAGCCGACTTTTGGTAATGCCACAGCCGCTGCCGGGTATTTGCTGGTGGTATCCGTTGCGGCAACTTTATCTCCAGCTTCAAGCGCATAGACAATCTCAGTTACAGGTCCCCCCAAGGTGATTATCCGTTGGGCATCAGCATTTGCCTGTTTATTAAGTACAAGGATCAAAGCAAAGGCCAAGCATATGGCGATTGCTTTATAAAGTTTAGGCAAGCAAGTAAGGTTAAAAGACATCGGTGTATCAGGGATCATTTTTTCGACTTTTCTTAGATCATTACTCTGCCGCAGCAGAAACAGTGTCGTGTCGAACCAAACTTTCGAGCATGTTTTGCCAAGCGATATTTTCCGGTTGTCCCATTTCACGTTCTCCACAGAGTAAAGCAAAGCTTTCTTGTTTGTCGTTGAAGACTTCAAGGGTCGTGATGATGCCGTCTTTGGTTGGCTTTCTGACGAGCCAAATTTCTGCAATGTGATCTTGTCTGAGGTGCAGGTTGAAACCTGGGTCAAGTATGTTGATCCAAGGGCCCATCTCTTTAACTTTTTCAATGTGCCCAGTGTGGATCTGAATGCATCCTTTGTTGCCAACAAAGACCATGATCGAAATTTTATTGGCAACAGACTGTTCCAAAACATTTTTGAGAGCCTCAGGCGTTAGCTTTTCGGCAAATTCCTTGCCAATTAACCTAAAGCTTTGATGGCGATCACAATTGTGCTTTCTCAATAGACTGTGAAATTGGTGCACATCCTTGAGAGCACCCCATTCGTTTTTAAGGGCTTCAATATCAATCGTGCCGTCGGCAGCCGGAGTATTCGCCGGGTCGTAGTTCTTCAGTCGAAGTATAGATGATTGTTCAGTCGCTTCGTATCGAGAAATAAGTGTTTCATAAGCTGTTTCATCAGAACTTTCGGTCAGGAAAATTTTGTGAATAGCTGTGCCTTCGTGATCAAAGAATTGAAGGCTTTTCCGTCTGCCTTTGTTGTTATCCGTTGTCACGGCAAAGCCGAAGGCCCATTTCGTTAAAAATAATCTAAGATCAATTTCGCGGTTGAGTACAATTCCCATAGGACCTTTGGCACTAATTTTGTCGAAAAGGCCGACTTTTTCATGAACAGCGTGTTCATTCCGAGTGATAATTTTAACATCACCAAGAGAACCAAGCTCTTGTACAAGTTGCCCCCAATCGGCCTCTAGCCGGATGACATTATCACCCACACCCGCCGCCACAACCTCTGCCTCTGTGATATTCATCGCATGGGCGATATCACGGGCGTAACCTTTAGCTGTGCCAGCGCTTAGATCAGCCCAGGCATCTGATGGCGATTTGTATTCAACAGAGAGTGTGTTGTGCATGATAATGCTCCTGATTTTATAACCTTATTTTGACTTAGGTCTTGGTGTGCCTAGTAACTTGTATTTTTAGGCACTTTTGCTTTTGTTGTGGTGGATACTGGTGTGAACTTCTCGATCCGTTGTTGGGTATTCCATTTCTAGAATTTCAAGCTGGCTGTTACTTTGAAATTACGTCCGGGTTCATCCAGAACAGCCGCACCGCGTCTGTAATTTTTATCGAGAATATTATCGATACCTGCATTGATCTTTAGACCTGGGACATAGTCGACTGCATCCCAGGAGCCAAACACATCAAATGTTGCATAGCCGTCAATTGCATCGCTGTCGTCTGGGACGCGATTTTGTTCCCTGACCGCAAGGGCGCGACCGCCAAGATCAAGATTGATGCTCTGAAAGTGATACCCCAGCATTAGGGCTGCCTTATCACCTGCAATACCTGATAATGCTTCAGAGGTATCGGTGTTTTTGCCGCGAATTCTTGAGCCGCTTAAAGAGCCATATACGGTTGGTGTGTCGTAATGGATTTCGGCTTCAAAACCTTGAATACGTGCTTTTGTGACATTGCTGCTGGTCGTTGTTCCGCCGGGTACATCGACATCCAGTTCAATAAAATCATCGACGTTATTTCTAAAGTAAGAAACTTTGGCACGAAGAGAATCATCTTTCCTAAAAAGACCATCTTGTTTGATGTTTGTCCCAATCTCCCATGTTTTGGCTGTTTCTGGTTTCAGGTTAGGATTTGCCACAAAAAAGTTGTTTGGAGTAGGTCCTCCTCCCGGGAAATGAAGACCGGATGCGTATGTCTCGCCGAGTGTGGGAGCTCTAAAAGCTTCAGCGTAACTTACATAAGGTTGTAAGAAGGGGAGAACTCTGTAGCTGATGGCAAAACGAGGAGATGTTGAAGTCTCTTCTGAATCTTCTTGGCCATCTGCTTCTAGGGAATAAGAATCATATCGAAGTCCCGCGGTGAGTTCCAGATTTTCAAATAGCGTTAAGGTGTTGTCTAGATACACACCATAGATATTCCGTTCTGCATCAGGATAACCACCAATCGGCGCACCATCGCTCTTACCTTTTTGGGTGTCCTGGAATACTTCTCCACCGACTGTCACAGCAAGTTCAGCATTTTCATGAAGGTTAAGATAGGATGTGTTGAAGCCTTCTAATCCTAAAGTTTCCAAGCTTCGTTCTTCATGGCGTCCGTCAGATATTCTGACCTCGTCTATGTCCGTCGTGTCATAGTAAGCCTTGATAGATGTGTCGAACCATTGGTTGTCAGGATTGTCATAGCTGTAATCGAAAACAAAACTGTCTTCTTTACTTTCGCGTTCAACAATAGAAGACGTGCTTAATCCGTCAGGTGTGGCTGGGAGGTTATGGTCATCACGATAAAGCCTGTATGAAAGGCCGATACGGTGGAAATCAGCGATATCAATGCCGCCTTTGATTAGGCCCGAGGCTAGGTCATCATCGGTGTAGGCTCTTTTCTTGCCATCCCCGGCATCGTAATCATCCGTTTTGCGGCGTGTAACGCTTGCCATAAGGTCAATGTTATCTAGCGGGCGTGCATAGCCCGTGATATTACCATGTACACCGTTATCAACCGAGCTAAAGCCAGTAGAAATCTGAGCACCGTATGTCTCGCCGACTTCTAAGAAGTCATCAGCACTTTTTGTTTCAAAAGCAACGACACCCCCCAAGGCGCCTGTGCCATGAATTGTTGATGCGGGGCCACGAAGAACTTCGACCTGTTTCAATAGGGCAGGATCAACAAATAATCCTCCCTTGTGTCCTGCATTGAAGTTCTGGCGTGCACCATCAATTCTGGTTACTACGCGTTGTCCTCCCAAACCGCGTATGGAAGGTTTCATAACAGTATTACGTGTACCACCTTCTAGCTCGACGCTCGGTAAATCCTTTAATAGGTCATGAACTGTTTCGGCTTGTCGGCGTTCGATCTCTTCTTCGGTTACAATAGAAATCGAAGCTGGGCTATCGATCGCTAATTTTTCTGTTCGTGATGCGGTGACAGAAATCGCGTCCAGAGTTTGTACTTTGTGCTCACTCGTTGAGGACGGTGTTTCGGCCTTCTTGTTGTTTTCTGCTGTATTATCTTCGGCCTTAAGAGGCGTGGAGAATAAAGTCAGGGCAACAGTTGCAAGCAAAAGCCCTTTGTAAGATTTATATTGCACAGGTCAGACACCTTATCGAAAAGCAAACCAATTAATGTTATTTTATGAACATTGCTGGCTGGCTGGCTGATATGTCTTTTAGACAAGGTGGCGAGCTGGCTGGCGTTCTCTACTGCACCGGAGAGACGTTATTTTGTAAGTATCAGTTTATTATTAGACGTAATACGAAGGCGGTAATCACTACCTTGGTATTCAATGACTATTTCCCGGGTGTTTTGCATCAGTGCTTCAGCAGAAACTCGATGCATTTTGCGAGAAGAATTACCCTGATCATTCACGGGATCGTCTATGGAGTCTCGTATATTTGTGAAGTTATCAGGTGCCATTTTTTTAACCGATACTGAAAATCATTCGCAACTATTAGTTCTGCTCTTGATAAGTGTCAAGTTTATTTGCGAATAATTCTTAAAAAGAAACCCCGCAAGTTGGATAAAGTCTGCGAGGTTTCGAAAAAGAATCAGTTCATGAAGCGTTATCGCTTGAAATTTTCTAGTGGATTGTCACCACTACGTGGCGTTTCGGCAAAAAGTTCAGCCAATTTTTCCATCATAATGCCACCTAGTTGCTCTGCATCGCTGATGGTGACGGCTCGTTTATAATATCGGGTGACATCATGTCCAATCCCGATCGCGAGAAGTTCCACCGGGGACCGTTTTTCGATGAGCTCAATTGCTTCACGCAAATGATCTTCCAGATAGCTGCCGCTATTGACGGAAAGGGTGGAATCATCAACAGGGGCACCGTCAGAGATAACCATCAGAATTCGTCTGTGCTCTGTTCTGGCGAGTAAACGATTATGTGCCCATAACAGTGCCTCACCATCTATATTTTCTTTTAGGATACCTTCGCGCAACATCAAGCCGAGATTTTTCCTGGACCTGCGCATTGGGGCATCAGCTTTTTTATAAATAATATGCCGTAGGTCGTTTAATCGTCCTGGATTTCCGGGTTTTCCTTGTTCAATCCAGCGCTCTCGAGATTGTCCACCTTTCCACATCTTTGTGGTAAATCCAAGAATTTCAACTTTGACACCACACCTTTCCAAGGTTCTGGCAAGTATATCAGCGCTCATTGCTGCGATAGTGATTGGGCGCCCACGCATAGAGCCGGAATTGTCTATCAAGAGAGTTACAACCGTGTCTTTGAACTCGGTATCACTTTCCTGCTTGAAGCTAAGAGAATGCATGGGGTTGGTCACAACACGGGTTAAACGAGCTGTATCAAGTAAACCTTCTTCCAGATTGAATTCCCAGTTCCGGGTTTGTTGAGCCATCAGGCGTCGTTGCAAGCGGTTTGCCAACTTGGATATTACGCCTTGAAGGTGGGAAAGCTGTTTATCCAACAATTCTCTCAGGCGTGAGAGTTCTTCATCTTCGCAAAGGTCCTGAGCTTCGATAATCTCATCAAACTGAGAGGTAAAAGACTTATACCCATGAACAGCAGAATAGTTGTGGTTTTGATCAAAATCGGGCTGTTGATCAGGGGAACCAGCAGAATCCTGGCCTTGCCCGTCCATTTGTTCCCCGTCACTTTCGCCGCCATCATCCGGAGCACCTTCGGCGTCACCCTGGTCACTGCTTTCGGCTTCCATCGGGGCGGATTGTTCCGACGTTTGCTGTTGGTCCTGATCCTCTGACGTATCGTCTAGCTGATCTTGATCATCCTGTTCTTCGGTTTCTGATTCTTCGCTGTCTTCTACATCAAAATCTAGCTGTCCAAGAAGATCTTGCAAGGCGCGGGCAAACTGTGCTTGGTCTGTAACATGTTCCCCAAGACTATCCAGTGTCTCGAAAATTTCCTGGCTTAGGTTCGGACGCCAGATTTCAGCAATTTTAGCGGATGTTTTTTCTAACCGTCGCCCTGTCAGAGCTTCGCGGGCCAGGACAGCCATGGCTTCGTTCAACGGCACATCATCCGATGTAACGGCGTTGCCATACCCCATTTGATCAAGAGTGTCTTCGTGAAGAGCTTCGAGATTTTGGGCAACGCCTTCCATCCGTGACATACCCAGTGCTTCGCACCGGGCCTGTTCAACAGAATCAAAGATCGCGGCAGCCTTACTATCTGAGGGTTTTAATTTTTGATGTGTTTTTGTGTCATGGTAACGCAGACGCAACGACGAGGAATCTGCACGTCCCCGAATGCGCTGGACATCATCAGCGGGTAAATCCTTTACAGGTATGGGCAGCCGAAGTTCATCCCCATTCAAACCACGACCATTTGCAGAGAAAACGACACTTAGTTCGCTTTTCTTCGCCATCGCTTTTACAGTGGATGAAGTCGCGCGTTTAAACTGTTCTAAAGGCGTTTCAGCTTTACTCATACCTGTTACTTACCGTCTTGGTCTTCTGTCGATTAGGACGAAGATTTTTCACTGCCATCTACTAATTCACGCCCAAAGCATCTTTGGAAGTACTCAGCCACGAGGGGGCGTTCCATTTCATCGCATTTGTTCAAAAAGGTGAGGCGGAACGCAAAATCAATGTTATCAAAGATTTTGGCATTTTCAGCCCACGATAGAACAGTACGAGGACTCATAAGAGTAGATATATCACCGTTGATGAAGCCGCTACGGGTGAGATCAGCCAAGGACACCATGTTCGCAATAAGATCGCGATCTTCTTCCGTGTCGTATTCCGGATGTTTGGCCAGAACGATGCGCATTTCATCTTTGTGCGGAAGATAGTTCAATGTGGAGACGATATTCCATCTGTCCATTTGGCCTTGGTTCAACTGTTGTGTCCCGTGGTAAAGGCCTGTGGTATCGCCGAGGCCAACTGTATTCGCAGTTGAAAACAGTCGGAATGATGAATGTGGAGTGATGACACGGTTCTGATCAAGCAGCGTTAGACGTCCTTCGACTTCAAGAATACGCTGAATAACAAACATGACATCAGGACGCCCTGCGTCATATTCATCAAAAACCAAAGCGACAGGGCGTTGTAGCGCCCAAGGCATTAAGCCTTCGCGGAATTCAGTAACCTGCTTGCCTTCTTTCAGGACGATGGCGTCTTTACCGACGAGATCAATACGGCTGATGTGACTATCCAGATTGACACGAATACAAGGCCAGTTCAGGCGGGATGCGACCTGTTCAATGTGGGTTGATTTACCTGTACCGTGATAACCTTGAATCATCACCCGACGATTAAAAGCAAAACCTGCAAGAAGTGCGAGGGTTGTATCGTGGTCAAACTGATAGGTAGGATCTTCTTCAGGAACGTATTCGTTACGTGTACTGAAAGCAGGTACCTGCATATCACTGTCTATGCCAAAAGCTTCGCGTGCTGAAACTGTTGTATCTGGGCCGCCCATGATCATTTCGCCATGGCCAATTACTTTAGAGGACATCGTTGCATCCATACTTCTGTTAGGGTGTTATCATTTCTCGGACGTTACACTAGGACGTCAGGTCGGTTTCTTGAAGTGTTTCTTTTATAAAAATGCTGTTTTTTAAAAGGCTATAGGCTTGATTGACCTTTTTGAGCCTGTCTTCTGCTCCTTTTGCGCCACCATTGGTGTCTGGATGTAGTTTTTTTGCCAGGGCCAGATAGCGTTTTTTTATCTGTTTCAAGGATTCTATCGTTTCGAGTCCCAATACACGAAGAGCTTTTCGTTCTTCTTCGGGCATGAATTTTTGTGTTTGTTCTGGCTGTTTGGCGTCATATCCGGCGAATGAACGCCAGGCTTTCCCTAAATCATCCAGTTTTTTTGCGTAATTTTCTTTTCCTGCGCCGTTCAATGGCCAAGAAGGTTTGCCCCAGACGGCATCCTGCCGACGCAATCTATCTACATCAGCTACATTCATATCTTTGCAATAATTCCAGGCGGTGTTGTATTCGCGCACATGATCAAGACAGAACCAATAATAGCTGTTTAATTTTACTCTGGATTTTGGTGCTCGATATTTTCCTTCATTCGTACAGCCTTCGGCCTCGCAGCAGTTTTTGATTTCAACTGTGTCCCAAGGGGTTTGTAAGGAAGCATCGTGCATTGATCTTTTCATACCCGAATTATGGTGTTTATTATCTGTCGATACAAGTCCCAGCCTAGGAAAATAGCTTCTTGTAAGCACTTTGTATGCTTACATTTTATCTCTAAATCTGGACAGGAAGATGGGTGTGTCCGATTGTAGGTCGCTAGTCGTTGCGTGAATTTAACGTGAATTAACGTCATTTTAATGGAAATTTTTTAAATTACATTGAAAACGGGGCATATTGGTCGGTACTATGCTGCCTTTATAAGCAAATATCTATGGATTGTAGGGTGTAGTGCCATGGGGATGACTGAAACTATAGACGCGCGTTTGCGCGAAGGATTATCGCCTTCTCATTTGGCGGTAACAGATGATTCTCATCATCATATCGGTCACGCTGGGTATCGCGAAGGTGGCGAGAGCCATTTTTCTGTTGAGATCGTTTCTGAAAAATTTATTGGTGTTAATCGGGTTAACAGGCAACGAATGATTCATGACTTGTTAAAAGCTGAACTCGTTTCCACAATTCATGCTTTGCAAATCAAGGCTAATACACCCGATGAAATAAAAGCTATGGGCACAGGTGGTTTCTGAATGGCGAAAGAAAATGATAACGTTTCATTTCTTTCGCAAAGTCGACGGGATCTCCAAAAAGAGATGAAGCGGCTGGCAGGAGAAAACGGACTGGTTCTGAAAAACGTTACTGTTCGCGGGCATCGCACATCACTGCGTCTAGAGCCAATGATGTGGCGCGGGTTGACTGAAATTTGTGAACGGGAAGGTCTGGCTTTGAACGAAGTCTGTAATCTTGTTGAAGGCAGACGGGTTCAATCAAGCCTGACGGCTGCAATTAGAGTTTTTACTCTTTCTTATTTCCGTACAGCAGCACAGGAAAAAAGAGGTTGGCAGCCAATCCCTGCATCGCAGTATCCTACCATCTCAAAGAATAAGTAACTGATTTATTAACGAAATCGGTTACGAGCGGCCTGTGTAAAAATCGGGCCATTCCTGTTTGACGATCTCTCCATCAGAACTATAAGCGTGGCAAGTATCAATGATACCTGGGCGCTTCGAGGGTTTGCCTTCTTGGCCTTTGTTCTCCGGGGATGCACTCTCTTGGTTTTCTTTGAGTTTCTCTTGATGTTTTATCATTGCGGGATAAAGGGTTTGAAATGTAACCGTGGCCATTGCACCAAGCATTTCAACGAGATGAGTGCAGCCTTCGGTGCCGCCAACTGCCCGACGAATAGCAGCCCGCCATCCCGGACCAACTTTCAGGCCAATGACCTTTTGAAAGTTCGGTGTGATTGAAGGGCAAACCGAATAGGGACTATCATCAATACATGCCTCTATGTCCTGAACAACGAAGTTTATATCAACGGTCAGGCGTATCCACATATCGTGCAGAGCTTCACCTGCTTCAATCGTTCCTCTGAACTGATTGTCAAACGGATATGATTTGACGTCTGTAATGCGACCTTCAATATCCCACTGTCCATCTTCGCGTTCGTACCCTTGAAAGTCGTAACGTCGTTGATGAAGATTTTTTCGACGGGTTGCCGGGGATAAGGGCATATTTAGTCCTTAGCGTGTTTCAGTTGGTTCATGCAGTGATCTGTTCCGCGACGGGGGACACGCGTACAGATGTAATTTGATGGCGCTTTCGCTCCAAAATTTCGAAACGCATGTCATGAAAGACAAAGGCCTGCCCAACTTTTGGTATCTGCCGTGCCTCATGTAGAATAAGACCTGCGATCGTTGAGGCTTCGTCATCAGGAAGCCGCCATTCAAATTGGCGGTTCAAATCTCGGATGGTTACCGTGCCGTTGATGATAAATTCATTTTCGGTAACGGTTTGAACGCCTTCGATATCAATATCGTGTTCATCAGTGATGTCACCAACAATTTCTTCCAGAATATCTTCAAGGGTCACAATTCCCTGCATTTCACCATACTCATCAACAACGATAGCAAAGTGCGCGTGGCGATCACGGAAAGCGTGAAGCTGGGCCAAGAGGCTTGTTGATTCAGGAATAAACCAAGGTGTGCTGGCGATAGAAATCAAGGTTTCCCGATCAAGTTCGCCATCATGTGTACGAATTGCCCGTAAAAGTGCTTTCGCATGTAAAACGCCGACGATGTTGTCGGGCTTGTCCTGCCATAACGGAATTCTGGTGTAAGAGCTGGACAGAACGTCTTCGATGACCTGAGCGGGTGATTGATCAATGTCACTGGAATTCACATCCTGCCGATGGGTCATGATTTCATCAACCTCGACGTCATCCAGATCCAAAATGGATTTGAGCATCTCGCGTTCATGACGGACCTCTTCGCCTTCACCTTCGTGGAGATCAATCGCGCCCCGTAACTCTTCTTCGGCGAATTCGTTCATTTCGTCTGCGGTGTCAGAGCGTGTAAAAATTGCCAAGATAATTTTGACAATGCTCTCAACGGTGAGGGCAATTGGACCAAATATGAAAACGATAGGACGTAATACAGGCGCTGATGCCAGCGCAGCTTTGTCAGAGTGTCTCAGGGCGTAGGTTTTGGGTAGGACCTCTGCAAAGACAAGGACAAGTGCGGTCATCGTCAGAGTCGCATAGATAACCCCAGTCTCCCCAAATATCTTGAGGAATACTGACGTCGCCAATGCGGAAGCCAAGATGTTGACGAGGTTGTTACCCAGAAGAATAGAGCCAATCAGATGTTCTTTTGCTGACCAAAGCTTGTTTACGATCTGTGCTTTTTTGTCTCCGCTTTGCTCAAGCGTATGCATGCGTGGCTTTGAAGACGCCGTCATTGATGTCTCTGCGCCAGAAAAGAAGGCGGAGATTGCGAGTAGTACCACAATGGCACTAATAGCGAGAATTAACTCTGTTTCCATGGCCCTTTCAGGGGTTGTGAATAAGGCGGTACGATCATCTAGGCAATAAAGCGTTTCATAAAGTCAGAAACGACAGCCATATCTACCGCGTTATCCAGATAAGCCTGACCAATACCTTTTGTCATTACAAAGGTCAGGCGTCCGTTACTTACTTTTTTATCTCTGCTCATGTGATCCATCAACCGGGAAACTTCAAGCTTTTTCCCGCCTAATGCGTTAGAGGATACATAGTCTGTTGAGACAGGGAGACCAATTTTCTCAAAGTGATCGCGAACTGTTTGTGCGTCTATTTCAGAGCACAAGCCGAGCTCAGCAGATAAATCATGCGCCATCACCATGCCGATAGAGATGGCTTCTCCGTGAAGTAAAGATCCATTGTACCCGGCTTCAGCTTCTAAAGCATGCCCAAAGGTGTGTCCCAAATTTAGAAGGCCGCGTGCCCCAGATTCTTTTTCATCCTGCGCTACAATTTTTGCCTTAGCCGCACAGGAAACCAACACAGCGTGTGTTCGCGCTGAAATATCCCCGGCAATGACTTTGTGGGCTTTGTCTTCTAACCAGTTAAAGAAATCTGGATCATTGATCAGGCCGTATTTGACAACCTCTGCATAGCCGGCAAGAAGCTCTCTGTTGGGGAGTGTTTCTAGCAAACCTGTATCAGCAAGGACCAGCTTGGGTTGGTGAAAACTACCAACAAGGTTTTTACCGCGAGCAGTGTTGATTCCTGTTTTGCCACCGACAGAACTATCAACCTGTGATAACAGCGTTGTCGGGATTTGAATGAAATCTATCCCGCGCATTACGACGGCCGCGGCAAATCCGGCTAAGTCCCCGATGACCCCGCCGCCAAAAGCAATAAGGGTCGATTTGCGGTCAATGTTATGTTCCAGAAGAAAGTCAATAACCCTATCAAGCTGTGCAAAGCTTTTGGTCTGTTCGCCAAAGGGTAAAACAAGCGTATTGCTTTCTATATTTTTTGATTTTAGTGCGGCCTCAAGCGTGGGCAGGTGGTGCCGGGCCACGTTTTCATCTGTGATGATGAACGTTCTGCTCTGCTTGATAAAGGAATGAACAAGCGCGCCAGCATTTGCTATCAGGTTTTCGCCAACCAGTATATCATAGCTACGTTCCCCTAAATCGAGTGTGAGGCGCTCATACGTTTCTTTATTCATCTACATTTATCTTTATAACGGATGTTTTTCACGAGGTTTGTGACCTGCCGCAAAATTCCTCAAGACCTTTGAGTGCATTGCGGGTTGTTAGATCAGCAGAACCTTCTTCTGATTGAGTTGTGATATCTGCTTGTTCAT
>NZ_CAKZMP010000185.1 GCF_937128705.1 uncultured Kiloniella sp.
AAAGGAAAAGACTTTGCCTGTTATCGCTATTGATGGTCCTGTTGCATCTGGCAAGGGAACACTGGCGCGTCGTCTCGCCGCCGCAATGAATTTTGCTTATCTGGATACTGGCTCTCTCTACAGAGCGGTTGCATCCCTCATTCTTGAACGGGGAAGCGACCCTAACGACTCCGTCGTTGCTGCAAAGGTTGCGGATGGCTTTACCGCGGGCGATATCAATCGACATGATCTTCGTGATGAAAAAGTTGGCCAAGCAGCTTCAATCGTTGCGGCCAATCAGGAAGTACGGAAATCTCTGTTGGAGTTTCAACGTAATTTTGCAAAAACACCGCCAAACAATCACTTAGGCGCTGTTCTGGACGGACGAGATATCGGAACTGTCGTTTGCCCGGACGCAGAAATCAAACTCTTTATCTCTGCAACGCCGGAAGTCCGTGCCAAACGAAGACATAAAGAGTTGCTTGAACGCGGCGATGAGTCTATATACGCCCGCGTACTGGAAGATTTGCGTGAACGTGATGAACGGGATCGTAACCGTGACACAGCTCCCTTACGGGCAGCAGAAGATGCGGTCACTTTGGATACCAGCGATATGGATGCCAATAAGGCTTTTGAAGCAGCAAAGTCACTCGTTAACGAGCGCCTTTCACTTTAGAGCAAAGGTTTCTTTATCAGGTATCTCGTGTTTCTCTCAGTATAATTTTACTAGCCCGGGATGGTCCTGGGTAGACCGCCGGAAAAACCGGCCGGCCTGTATAGTGCGAACCTTTTGAAAGGAATATTAACCCATGGCTGAAGCAGCTGTTGAAAGCTTTGCCGACCTACTAGACGAATCCCTCGGTCAATCCGATCGTCTGGAAGGTAATGTACTTAAAGGCATGATCGTTGCCATCGAAGGCGACGTTGCCCTTGTTGATGTAGGCCTCAAATCTGAGGGCCGAGTTGCACTTAAAGAATTTGCTGACGCTGGTCAGGCTCCCGAAGTTAAAGTCGGGGATGAGGTAGAAGTTTACCTCGAGCGCATGGAAAGCAAAAACGGGGACGTTATGATCTCCCGTGATAAAGCCAAGCGTGAAGAAGCCTGGACACAGCTTGAAAAATCCTTTGGCGACAATGAGCGCGTTAACGGCGTTATCTTTGGTCGTGTTAAAGGTGGCTTCACTGTTGACCTTTCCGGCGCCGTGGCATTCTTGCCAGGCAGCCAGGTTGACATCCGCCCAGTTCGTGACGTTTCCCCATTGATGGGCAATGCACAGCCATTCCAGATCCTGAAAATGGATCGCGCACGCGGTAACATCGTTGTTTCCCGTCGTGCCGTTCTGGAAGAAACGCGTGCTGAGCAACGTTCAGAGCTTATCCAGAACCTTAATGAAGGTCAGGTTCTTCAGGGTGTTGTTAAAAACATCACTGATTACGGTGCCTTCGTTGATCTTGGTGGCGTTGACGGTCTGTTGCACGTTACTGACATTTCATGGAAACGTATCAACCACCCAAGTGAAAAACTGACTATCGGCCAACAGGTTGATGTTCAGGTTATCCGTTTCAACGCTGAAACTCAGCGTATCAGCCTTGGCATGAAACAGCTTGAGACAGATCCTTGGGATGGCGTTGCTGCTAAATACCCAATGGGTGCGAAACTTGAAGGTCGCGTGACCAACATCACTGACTACGGTGCCTTTGTTGAACTAGAAGCTGGTATCGAAGGTCTTGTTCACGTTTCTGAAATGTCTTGGACCAAGAAAAACATCCACCCTGGCAAAATCGTTTCTACGAGCCAGGAAGTTGCTGTTATGGTTCTTGATGTTGACGAATCAAAACGTCGTATCAGCCTTGGCCTGAAACAATGTTCTTCCAACCCATGGGAGTCATTCCAGGCAAACCACCCTGCTGAATCCGAGCTTGAAGGCGAAATCAAAAACATCACCGAATTCGGTCTGTTTGTTGGTCTTCCAGGCGAAATCGACGGCATGGTTCACCTTTCAGATCTGAACTGGGAACTTTCCGGTGACGAAGCTGTAAAAGAATACAACAAAGGTGACATGGTTAAGGTTAAAGTTCTCGACGTTGACGTTGACAAAGAACGTATCAGCCTTGGCATCAAACAGCTCAGCTCTGATCCTTTCGCAGGTTCAGTAGAAGGTCTGAAAAAAGGTGTTGTTGTTACCTGTACTATTACAGCCGTTACAGATGGTGCTCTTGAAGTTCAAATCGCTGATGGTGCTACTGGCACAATCCGCAAAACTGAACTTTCTCGTGAGCGTAGTGAACAGCGCACAGATCGTTTCGCAGTTGGCGAAAAAATCGACGCACGTATCACAAACATCGATTCCAAATCACGCAAAATTGCTCTGTCCATCAAACAGCACGAAGCTGCTGAAGAGAAACAAGCAATGGCTGATTACGGTTCAACAGACTCTGGCGCTAGCCTCGGCGATATTCTCGGTGAAGCTCTCTCCAAAGCTGCGGAAGACAAAAAATAAGCTGAAATTTTCAGTTCAAAAAAAGGCCCGGTGTTCATTCACCGGGCCTTTTTTGCATTAAAATCACTTTTATATAGGGGAAATGCTTTATTCTTAATGACTTAGACTTGACGGATTTTTCAGGCTCTGGCACCCTTTACCAGAACAGGACTAAAATTACGGCAATAAAAGCTTAGAGTCAGAATTAGACGCCGGATAATCCGAGGTGTAAGAGACGGGTATTCGATCTACTTCGGTAACAGCTACAGGGAGACGTAAGGCATGACCAAGTCAGAGCTCATTCAGCATATCGCAGAGCAAAACCCACACCTCTATCACCGGGACGTAGAAAGAATTGTCACAACCATCTTTGACGAAATCTCTACCGCACTCGCAGACGGCAATCGGGTCGAACTTCGCGGTTTCGGAGCTTTTTCCGTCAAGCATCGCGATGCCCGTGTTGGCCGCAATCCACGCACAGGCGAATCCGTCGAAGTAGATTCCAAGCACATTCCATTTTTCAAAACGGGTAAACAGCTACGCGAACGCCTAAACAATGGCGTAGATAGCTAACAAATACCCCAAACATGGTTCGAAATAAGTGAAACGATTTAGTTGGGTACTCACAGCCCCTATAACACTGGCTATCCTTCTCTTGGCAGTTAACAACCGTCAGGATGTCACTTTGGAAATATGGCCTTTTGGGCTCCAGTTTGATTACCCGCTTTATCTCATCATTCTTATCTCCGTTGGTCTCGGCATTCTCGCGGGTGCCGTTATCGCATGGCTATCCAGCGCCGCGAC
>NZ_CAKZMP010000186.1 GCF_937128705.1 uncultured Kiloniella sp.
CACGTTGGTCCCTCTGCATGGTAACCTTCCGCAAGCATACGTTCACCTGATCCATCAGGCTTCATTACGCCGATATAGAATTTTCTACCGGAAAGGCGTGTAAAAGCAATAAGATCGCCGCGCGGGGACCAAACAGGTGTCGCGTAACGTCCTTTGTTAAAAGAGATTCTCTTAACATTTCCGCCATTAATATCCATCACATAAAGTTGCTGACTACCACCACGATCAGAGTTGAATACAACCTTAGATCCATCCGGTGAATAAGACGGCGATGTATCAATAGCCGGGTGATTTGTCAGACGCGAAAACTTTCTGGTCCGTAGATCCATCGTGTAAATTTCTGTATTCCCACGATCAGCAAGACTCATTACCACAGAGTTTCCATCCGGAGAGAATCGCGGTGCGAAACTCATTCCCTTGAAGTTTCCAAGGGTTTCTTCTCGGCCGGTTTGTAGATCAAGCAGCTTTACCTTTGGAACATTCCCCTCGAATGACAAATATGTGATCTCTTGTGACGTTGGAGAAAAACGCGGTGTGAAAACATCAAATCTGCCATTCGTCAGGAATTTATGGTTGAATCCATCCTGATCCATAATTGCCAAACGTCTTTGACGTCGATTCTGTGGCCCTGTTTCAGAGACATAGACAACACGGGTATCAAAATACCCTTGTTCCCCTGTTAGACGCTTATAGATGGCATCAGAGATTTGATGTGCAATCCGTCTCCAGTTCGTACGAGTCGAGGTATAAGAAAAGCCTGTCATCATATTTTCGGCATAGACATCCCAAAGGCGGAATTCAATACGTACCTTGCCATCACCTTGGACCCGGGCAGAGCCTGTCACCAGTGCTTGGGCATTAATCAAACGCCAATCCCCAAAACGAACCCCAACCTGAAGAGAGTTTTGGTCTTGGATGAAGGCTTTATTATCGATAGGTTTGAACAAACCTGTACGTTCAAGGTTTGCAGAAATCACCTCGGCAATATCCCGCCCGATCAGCTGTGCTTCTGGCTGCCCGCCATTAAAGTCCGCAACAGCAACGGGTAAAGGTTCAACAAAACCTTCGGTAATATTTACGTTGATCTCAGCCTGCGCAGGCACACTACCAATCGCAATTCCTAACACACTGATCGCTGCAACCAGCAATCCGCGCGTTGCCTTTATTAACATCACTGTTCTTCTCCCGTTCATTGATCGAACATTTTTGATGGATCAATTCGAATATTAATCATTCTCCAGTCACCATAGAGATCACTAGGAAATTTATAAGGACCACACCCGACAAGTGTTTTACTAAGCTCATTCAATGCATTGTTAAAGACATCATCATGATCGAATCTCTCACGATCAACAACGATAACCTCTTCAACATGACCATCTCGAGATAACTTCATTGATAATTCAACAATAGTATCTAAAGAAGAATTAGGGCTAAAATTTGTTTTCCAGCATTTACCCGCTGTTTCTATAAAAGCAAAAGGCTCGGCAACCGCTATACTTTGTGAATACAAACATATTACCGAGACAAAACAATATAAGGCGCCTTTAGAACGAAGCCTTAAAATCATTGCCCAAACATCTTTGATGGATCAAATGTCATGTTCACTGTTTGCCAATCACCGTAGAGATCAACTGGAAGCTTGTAGGGCGCACAGCTGATAACAGCACGTCGAGCATTCTCAGCGGCAGTTCTGAAATATGCGTCTTTGTTAAATCTGTTCTGATCAACAATTTGCACACCGCTAACGCTCCCATCTTGGCGCATTTGCACAGAGATTTCGACGATCATTTCCTCTGCCTGTAAGGCCCCGGCATCTACCCGCCAGCACTGTCGCATCTGCTGCTGAAGAGATCTTTGAATATCATTGATCTGCGCAGCGGAAGCGCGTTGACGTGTCGGCGTTGTTGGAGCCTTGCCCTTAGTCGTGGTTTTCTTTGGTGCTGACTTCAGCTTATCCACATTTTTCAAGATAGACGTAAGCGCATCAACCTTTGGCTT
>NZ_CAKZMP010000187.1 GCF_937128705.1 uncultured Kiloniella sp.
ATGATGCCCAATGATATAAGCGGGCCTGTAAGATTAGCTCTGAAAAAATTAAACAGTCTCTCAGTGATTGAAATAATGCTAGAATTTTAAGTTTTCTGAATGTCGGTAAGTTCCTAAAGCATTGAGATAAAATGTCTTATTTTTAGCAAACCTTTTGTTAACCTAAATACGGGACATTTTATCTGTGCAAACAGTGATAATGGGGCGACTACAGACCCCATAAAAAAGGGGGCTTTGCCACAGATGGAGAAAGCAGTTACGGACATCGTCGATACTGGCGAGGAAAATGGCAGCCTGATTAAAGCCGAACGACAGGCTTATGCTTTACGGCGTGATCTTCATACCCTGGGGGATGCTTTGCAGGGTGAATTTGAAGGTACGATGTCCCAAGCCAAGTTGGCGGGCGATGCAATGCAGGATGCCAGTGCAGCAACGCGCAACGCGTTGGATAGTGTCAGCAGCAAAGCAAATGAATTAGAAAACGATGCCAACACGGCGACGCAAAATGTCGATGCAGTGGCGGCGGCAACTGAAGAAATGAATGCTTCTATCGCCCTTGTTGGCGAGCATGTAGCCAAAACGGCAGAAGGAGCCAAGGGGGCCGCGCAAGAAGCCAAAGGGGCCACAGATACTATTCAGGTGTTGGCACAGGCCTCGGAAAAGATTGGGGATGTCGTCAAGCTGATCGAAGGCATCGCAGGTCAAACTAACCTTCTTGCGCTAAATGCGACGATTGAGGCTGCGCGTGCTGGCGATGCCGGTAAGGGATTTGCTGTTGTGGCCAGCGAAGTGAAAAGTCTGGCACAACAAACAGCCGGAGCAACAAAAGATATCACTAACCAAATTACCGAAATTCAATCAGTCACCGGACAGGTGGTCGAGGTAATTGCGAATATCACCTCTGTCATTAATTCCGTTGAAGACTTTTCTTCGGAAGTATCTGACCGTGTACAGGAACAGGTCGCGGCGATTAATGAAATTGGGCGAAATGCGCAACAGGCAGCTGTCAGCACAAGGCAGGTAACAGATTCCATGGCGACAGTCGTTTCAGAAGTGAACGATGTGCGCGGTCTAACGCAAACGCAGGAAACCAATGCCAACAAAATGCGCGATCTTCTCGAAGCGCTTAATCTGCGTTTAGAAACCGCTGTTAAGGAAACGCACGCGGGTGATGGTGAAAAGCTACAACGTATTCCGTATGATCTGGACGGCATCTTGTCCTTTCAGGGAAACAGAGAGCCGGTTAGCCTGCGCGATTTCACGAATAAAGGTACGCTTCTTTGCAAGCTTAATGGCCCTGTAGAGCAAGGCGCTGCCGTCGACATTGAGGTTCATCCCTATGGTTGCCTGAAAGGAACCGTAGAGGCGGTTCTTCTATCGGGTGTTATGGTGGTTTTTGATCAGAATTCCCAAAAATTAGCCCAGACGTGCCTAGAGAGTGTGATCGCTATGGATCAACCCTTTATCGCCAAGGGTATCAGTACAGCAAAGGAAATTGGTTTGCGTTTCGATGCAGCCATCGATGCGGGTGAGATATCGTTGGAAGACTTATTCGATAAAGAATATCAACCTGTTGAGAACAGCGATCCGCAACAACACACAACAAGGTATTTGGATTTCACCGATCGTGTCCTGCCCGATGCACAAGAGCCTGTGCTTGATTTTCATGACAAGGTTGCTTTTTGTGCCGCGGTTGATGTGAATGGCTATCTGCCAACGCATAACCTGATCTATAACAATCCGCAAAAATCCGATGATCCGGTCTGGAATGCAGGGAATTGCCGAAACCGACGTATTTTTACGGATAGAACAGGGGCCTCTGCCGGGGCAAATACCAAAGATTATCTGTTGCAAAGTTATTTGCGGGATATGGGGGGCGGCAAGTTTGTCTTAATGAAAGACCTGAGCACGCCTATTATGGTCAAGGGGCAGCAATGGGGCAATTTGCGCATGGGCTATGCCCCGTAAAAGACCTGTAAGTTATCTCAAATAAGATAAGATGGTGGTTTTAGAATAAGGTCGTTCTTTGGATCAGTACTCAGAAATGACCTGTTTGATCCACGTGGTCTTTCTTGCTGGTTCGCTTGGGGAAACGGGATTGAAAATAGCTGTTGTTTTTTACCGTATCAATATAATTTTTAATCATTAAAAAATTTAAATGTTATAAAAAACATTGATAAAAATAATGACCTAATACTCGATACCGATTTTAGTGTACTGCAACTAGATAGAAAAGTATTTAGCACTCAGTTTGTTTCATTGTTTGGAAACTTTTTAATGGCATTTCTTTTTTCCTGTTTTATTGCATTGCTTTTAAGATTTTTTCCTGTAGATATAATAAACCAAGCCATAACACCTCAATATTTAATGAAAAAAAGTATGCCGAGTTTTAGCTTAGTATTTTATGCAGCTATTGCAGGTTTTCATTTGGCATTTTCTGGTTTAATTTCTGGCTATTTCGACAATAAAGTTATCGCCTCAAATATTTCTTATAGAATACGAGAAAGTAAACTGTTTTTTAATAGCGACCGCCTAGCAAAATATGCTGACGAAAAACTAGGTAGCTTATTTGGCAACATAAGCATAGGTTTTTTACTAGGTTCTACTTTTTTATTGAGCAATTTTTTACCAGGTGCTTTCGATAGTAGGCACATTGCTTTCAGTTCATCAAATTTAGGTTATTCTATTTTGAATTACCATTTTAACTACCAAACCATTCTCTGGGCTTTGCTAGGTATTTTTATTATCGGTATGACAAATTTTTTGGTCAGTTTTAGTATTACACTCGTTTTAACTTTGCGTTCTAGAGGTGCAGATTATAAAAGTATCGCTAAAGTTTTCTTATCTACTTTTTTAGATTTTTTGAAAAATACTAGGGAATATTTTAAGGCGCCGGGTGGGGAGAAAATGGAGGAGGGATAAAGTAGTTTTTGTTCTAAAATGACTATTCAAGAATATCAAAAATTACAAAGGTTTTTGTTTTGTACTTTTAAAAAATACAATCTCAATGATAAGCGTTTAATGTCCAAACAACTTTTAATGCCACTTGTTAAAAATTTTCATTACTTCTTCATTGTCAACTATTTGACCTTCTTTAGCTTGTAGCATACTTTGTTCTAT
>NZ_CAKZMP010000188.1 GCF_937128705.1 uncultured Kiloniella sp.
CTTGCCTATCGTTCACGCATTTGTAGATTTGCTCAGCGGCAAGCTTGAGATCACAAGCAAAAAAGGTGACGGCACCAAAGTTGAAGTCATGCTGCCAATATCTTTAGAAAAGCAGCTTGCTGAAAGGCAAGCCGCCGTTGGATAAAATATCAGCGTGACAATAAAGCCTTCCAATACCCTTTCCTAAAAAAGATACATCCCAGACGAAAGCATCATTAATCTAAAAATCGCTGGTAAGGCAGATAATACTGGTCAAAGTGCAACAGTTCTTCACAAAATTTACTCGCAATAAATTTACTGCGCAATAACTTGAAAGGCAGTTAACCAACCATAAGAAAGCACGAATAGGAAGAACCCAAAACTACCAAACGCCACCAAACTGCTTAGTAAAAAATCCAACATTTTTGTTTCATCTTGCATATCAGGCTCCTCAGTTCAAACTCAACAAGAACAATGTGTGAACATTTATGCCCCAGAGCATCAACCTCGTCAAGAACAAAAAGAGAACAAACTGTATTAATTTATATCAAAAACAGATAAAGGTGTTATTTTTCAATTAGCTAAAAGAGATAAAAATATTTTGAGACCTAATCAGGCGTCTCTAGTAAAGGAACATAACGCACAAGGCTACAAGGACTAATTTTTAGCAAGGAATTTTCATTCTCACTGACAAGCTTGTCATAGAGGCTTTGATCCGCATCAAATTTTTTATTTCTTATTTTTTCACTCAAGCCTTCATCCCATGTCGGAAAAGGATTGTTTTCAGGCTCGGCTTCCAAAACTGACGAGGAAATCCATTGGATCCGTTTAATTGCCTTGAGTAGATCTGGAGGTATCGGCGTGTTATTTCTCTCATACTCAGAAGTGAGTTGATAAACCTGTCTGTTTAAGGCTTCGACATATTTACGCACAGGTATTCTCCAGAGCCTCAGAGAATGACCAACTTTCAGGTGGTGTTAACTCCAATAACATTCGTTCAATTTCCAAAGGTCGGACCACCCCTGTTAACCCCAGTTCCAAATCTTTTTCACCTTCGACAAAGTTTCGATCCCCTTGTTGAATTGCAATAACAAGCCACCTTATAAGCGACATCACCTCCCAAAACAGGACGCGGGTTTCATCAACCTCAACACCCGTTACGGAACTATATCCCTTATAAAAGCTCGTTCTACTTGATATTCCTCCTGCCGGCGTGTCTTCCATTCCATACCGCCAGCATTTTGCACAAAACCAGCCGAGATCACTGTAAGGGTCCCCCCACCCGGAAAACTCCCAGTCTAACAGCCCTGATAAACCATTCGGTGTTGCCAGATAATTGGCCGTTCTGAAGTCCCCATGTGTCATCGTCACGATGGATGGCTCCGTACGTTCCAATTGAGACAGACACCACCGCATCGCCCACTCGGCTGGTAAAGAGATATCATTCCGGTTATCAAAAAAATCTTGATACGATTTTATTTTCTGGCGAATTACATCCAGGTTAGATTTCGCAACTGTCGTCTGACTATCTTTGGGTTGAATAGTATGAATTTTGGCAAGTTCGCTCCCCAACTCCAAGCCCAGTTTTTCACCGATGTTAAGTTGACGAATTTGTTCAAAATCTGTTGTACCAGCCAAGTATTCTAAAAGAATAAAAGGCTTTCCTATTATGCTTAAGTCCTCACAAAGGCAAAAAGGTTCAGGAACTCTAACACCAGCCTTCCAAGCCAGAGACAGGAATTCGAACTCTTGCTTTTTAGATAGGCTACCCGGAATTTTTGTCTTGGCATCCGTCCGCAAAACAACAAAAAGTTGTTCGCCCTCAACAGAACGAAGCACCACTTTCCAGTTTTCCTGAATCGCACCTCCGGACATTGTGAACATCTTTTCAATGCGAAGTCCTTGACGACCTAACACCTTGCACACAAATTGGGCTAATGCTTCGTTTGTTATTTTATTGCCCAGCGACAAATCCACAGCTTGTCCTTTAATTATCAAGTCTGGAGTCCTATATCTGGGTAACTCATAACAAATAGATCAGCACCAACAAAGTCAGAAACAGACCGAGACTTTTCTAAATACGCTACAACCTATAAGGCCCGCATTACCATGACAAAGACGCCTATTGAAATCGATGTATATTCTGACCCTATTTGCCCTTGGTGTTACATTGGGTATAAAAGATTTCAAAAGGCGAAAGAACTACGGCCGGATTTTAACGTAAAAATTCGTTGGTTATCATTCCAGCTAAATCCCGATATGCCATCAGAGGGTATGGACCGCCAAACTTATCTGGATACAAAATTCGGTGGCCGGGCCAATGCAACTCAATTTTACAGCCAAATTGCTGCGGCAGGAAAATCCGAAGGCATCGATTTCAAGTTTGATGACATCCGGAAAACCCCAAACACGGTTGAGGCCCATCGTCTTTCCCTTTTTGCCGCAACACAGGGGAAACAGGACGAATTAATGGAACGCCTGTTCGAAAGTTATTTCCTTGAGGGAAAAAACATTGGTGAACGTGACATTCTCATCAAAATAGCCACAGAAGTCGGCCTAGAAGGAGCTGACGAATATTTGGACGGTGCTCAGGGCCACGAAGATGTTTTATACACAGATCAAAACGCACGTAACCTTGGTCTCACAGGCGTTCCCTGTTTCATTGTTAACCGCCAACACATTCTTCCCGGTGCACAAAGTCCAGATACCTTGGCACAGATGCTGGATATCGGGCACCAGCAACTAAGTGAAGACAGTTAAGCCGGCGCATTAAAATTTGGCACCGTAAGGTATGTACATCGCCAACCCAGGGACGAACCAAAGCAGTACAGCTGTGCAAAGCATAATTAAGACAAAAGGCCAAACACCCTGAATAACTTCAGACAGTTTGGCTTTTCCAACAGCTTGTACGACAAAAAGATTCATTCCCACTGGTGGCGTGATTAAGGCGCATTCGATCATAATAACAAAGAGAACACCAAACCAGATTGGATGAATGCCCATCGGTGCAAGAGATTCAAATAAGACCGGCATCATGATGAGCAACATGCTCAGCGATTCCAAGAACAATCCCATGACCAGTAATACGATACAAATAATCAGGGTAAACAGCCATGGTTCAGAAAAAGCAGTTGCGACAAAGGTCGTAACATCCTGTGGTATTTGATAAATCGTAATCGATTTCCCAAACAAAGCAGCAGCAGCAACAATAAGCAGAACAGTTACCGTTGTTTTCATCGCGGCCATCGCAGCGGTGTGAATATCTTCCAGCGTATTCTTTCTTTTTGCCAAAACAATCGCTAGCGACAAGAAGAACCCTACCCCCGCAGCCTCACTTGGGGTAAAAAGCCCCCCATAAATGCCTCCAACAACGACAAACGCAATCAAAGCGACCGGAAGCGCAGCGATACTTGCAGAAATACGTTCTTCCTTGGTCGCTTTTTCTGAACGAATATAGTCTTTATTAAACCGAGCAAATCCAAAGCTATAGAGAATAAACATCCCGGCAAGGAAAATACCCGGGCCAATCCCAGCGAGAAAGAGATTTGGGATCGATGCTTCGGTTATGACCCCGTAAATAATCATCGGAATTGATGGGGGAATTAGAATACCAAGCGTGCCACCAGCAGCAACCAAGCCAAGGACAAAGAACTTGGGATATCCTCTCTTGGTCATCTCCACAATGACAACGGTCCCTACCGTTGCAGCCGTTGCAACAGAAGAACCAGAAATAGCAGCAAACAACGCACAAGTCAGAACCGTCGCAATCGCCAATCCACCGGGCCAATGCCCCACCCAAGACTGCACAGCCCGAAACAGATCAGAACCAATCCCACCCACGAGCAGAATATGAGACATCAAAAGAAAAAGTGGTACGGCCAGAAGCTCAAAGCTATCAACACCAGATATCATAAACTGGCTGACCATAATCATCGGCAAGCCCTTGAGCCATAATAAAATAGCCCCGAGAGAAGCCATGGCAATTGCAACGGGCACGCGCAATAGTAACAGGCCAATAAGGGAAAGAAGTATAAGAATGGTTTCCATAATATGGCCCTAGTGCGCTTGATCTAATTCGCTTAAAGTTTCTTCAGTTCCCGTACAGGTTTTATAGAACTCTGATAAGCATTGGAGAAAAAGGAATGTTAATCCTAGAGGGAGCGAAATTTGAATAATCCACATCGGTATCGCCAGAACAGTATCTGTTGTGGCAGAGGTTTTGAGTGAATAACCGATATCTTTAAAACTATTCACAGTGGCAACAATACAAAAGATTGCCGTCAAAGAGATTGCAAAGAGATCCAATCCCTTACGTAATAACGTATTCACGTTATCGCCAATAATATCAACGATAATCAAGCTTCTTTTTTGCAGGGCAAAGGCAATGCCCAAATAGACACACCAGATTTGGGCAATCTGAGAAAATTCTTCTGACCATTTGGTCGGCATGCCCAGTTTTCTCATTACAACTTCATAAGTGATAAAAAAGCCGATCAAGAAGAAAAGCCACGCCGCAACAACACCTGCTGCGTTTGTTAGCTTATCTATTGCTTTAGAAAAGTGATTAAAGGATTTCATGATATCAAAGACTATTTATTGTCAGATACTTATTATTGCCAGACACTTAAAAACTATAGAGAGGGATAAACAATATTATCCCTCTCTTGATAGTAACGTATTCACGCTAGGGTTTAGAGCTTACCTGCGGCCTCGACAATAGCTTTACCTTCTGCACCGGCTCGTTCAACATAAGCATCTACAACAGAAGACGTTGCTTTTTTCCATTCAGCGCGCTGTTCATCCGTAAGTTCAATAATATTGATTTTATCAGCAAGATATTTGCGCGCTTCAGCTTCCTTGTTTGCAATCGAAGCCCGCAGTTCCTGTTCAACACGTTGACCGGCTTTCGTAATAATAGCCTGTTCTTTTTCAGACAAACCGTTCCAGACGTCATTGTTAATAACAACAATGAATTCAATATCAGCGTGGTTTGTAAGGGTAAGGTGATCCATCACCTCATATAACTTTCTGGATTGGGCAGCCGTAATGCCGGTCATACCCGCATCAACTGTACCGTTCTGATATGCCAAGAATTGTTTGGAACCAGACATAATAGTTGGCGCAGCATCAAGAGCTTCGATTGTATCTGAAATCGTTGCTCCAAACGACCGGATCTTCTTTCCTTTCGCATCTGCAGGAACGACAATCGGCTTATCCCCTTTTGTCAGAACAATAGCCCCACCAAAAGCTTGGTACCACAGTGGTTTCGCACCTGTTTTTTCAATTGCAGGATCAAGGATCTGGCGAATAGAACTCCCCGGTGCCGTCGCGGCCTGTACTTTTTCACTGCTATCAAACAAAAACGGTACATAGAACGCATCAACGGCAGGAACAGTTCCCACAAAGCGCGTTAATGACGCAATTCCCATTTCGATAGCACCTGAAGCAACAGCTTGCGGAACCTCTTTATCCTTGAATAACTGTGCAGAAGGAAAAACTTCGATTTTTAATTCGCCGTTTGATTCTTTTTCAACTTCTTCCTTAAAGCTGGAAATGTTCTGGCCCAATGGATGTTTCAACGGAAGTTGTAGCGTTAGTCGAAGCGTCGTTTCCGCATGAGCAGCACCAACAAAAGAAGAGAAGACAGCGCCTGCGATCAGGCCGGATAAAATTTTTTTCATAAGTTTGATCCCAAGTGTTTATTATTTTTTTGATCTTTACGGACTTAGATTAGGTATTCCGCTACCTTTAATGAGGCTTACTGCATAATAGAAAAATTACCTTAAATCAATTGATTTGAAAATGAGACGCAATAATAATACTTCCCATAGGATTTTATTGTTTGATTTTATTAAATTACGAACACTCTAGTACCTTATTATTTTTCTGAGCAGGCTGTTTAGAGAATATCATACAGAAGGGGTTATTCGACAAATGCAGATCGCGATTATATCAGATATCCATGGAAACCTTCTGGCATTAGAAACTGTGCTTAGCGATATTAAGGGCCGTAAGCCTGACCTAACCCTTAATCTGGGGGATTGCGTATCCGGCCCCTTTTGGCCCAAAGAAACCTATGATCTTCTCAAAGAATTAAATTTGCCGACCGTACGTGGCAATCATGATCGGTGGCTCGCGGAACGCAATGCTTCGGAAATCAATCCCGGCTACAATTTCGCCTGTGAAAAATTGTCCGGTTTTGAAAAACAGAAGCTTGGCAACCTCCCTTCCCGACTGCATCTCGATGAAGATATCTTTGCGTTTCATGGCACGCCTGATGACGATACGAAATACCTATTGGAAGATAAAATTGACGGACGTCTGGCCTTAACCCATGGCAAAGATGTGCACAAACGTATCGGCCTGGATCATCAGGCAAGCTTGTATCTTTGTGGGCACAGCCATTTAGCACACGTTGCAATGGGGCCGAATAAAAGCACAATCATAAACCCCGGAAGTGTCGGTTGCCCTAGATACACAGATACGGACAATCCACTTGAAGCCGAAAATGGTATTGCACTTGCTCACTACGCCATTGCCACAAAAACTAAGCGGCGTTGGTCTGTCGAACTTATCGCTTTGGACTATGATTGGTCAAAAGTTGCTGAACAGGCAGAACGAAACGGTTATCCGGGTTGGGCCAGAGTTTTTGCGTAGCATATTACGCCTTTGCCAGCTTAACCAACTCTTCCATCATCATCTTAACGCCTTTTAGACGGCTTGCGGCGTCATCCCATGCGCGACGATAGACCAGCTTGTGGTCGGGGCGAATTTTAACTGTACCGACTTGCTCTTGAATAAACATAATAAGCGCGGATGGATTTTCAAAGGTATCATTTCTAAAAGAAACAACTGCGCCTTTAGGGCCAGCATCAACCTTCTCAACACCACTTTGCTTGCAAAGTCCCTTGATCAACATGACTTGTAACAAGTTTTCAACCTCTTCCGGCAAATCTCCAAAGCGGTCAATAAGCTCAGCAGCAAAACCGTCAATTTCGGACCGTTCCGTCAAGGAAGACAGACGACGATAAAGCCCCAAGCGAACATTCAAATCGGCAACATAACGATCCGGTATCAAAACAGACGTCCCAATATTGATCTGCGGTGACCAGACTTGATC
This sequence comes from uncultured Kiloniella sp., assembly GCF_937128705.1. GTDB lineage: Bacteria > Pseudomonadota > Alphaproteobacteria > Kiloniellales > Kiloniellaceae > Kiloniella. Next base: position 7,100 of record NZ_CAKZMP010000188.1, read on the forward strand.
TTCTTCAGTGTTCACTTCATCGCTGCGTAAGCTTGCAACGGCCTCTTCCAGCATCTGTTGATAGAGTTCAACACCAACTTCTTTGATATGGCCGGACTGTTCGTCGCCAACAAGGTTCCCTGCCCCACGAATATCCATATCGTGACTGGCAAGATTAAATCCAGCGCCAAGGCTATCCAGCGTCTGCATAACTTCAAGACGACGTTCGGCTGTTTTGCTCAACAACTTGCCAACAGGTAGGGTTAGATAACAATAGCCTCGGATTTTCGAACGGCCGATACGGCCCCGGATCTGATAAAGCTGGGCAAGGCCAAACATATCTGCACGGTGAACCAGCATCGTGTTGGCGCTAGGAATATCCAAACCGGACTCAATAATACTCGTCGATAGCAAGACATCGTATTGGTGATCACAGAACGCTGTCATAACGTCTTCAAGATCAGTTGCCGCCAACTGACCATGAGCAACACAGATCTTCACTTCCGGTACAAGCTTTTCGAGGCGTTCCTTAAGCTCTCTCAGATCTGATAGGCGTGGGCACACATAGAACGTCTGTCCGCCACGGTAATGTTCCCTCAGAATAGCTTCCCGAACGATGACCGGATCAAAGGGAAGAACAAATGTACGTACTGCCAAGCGGTCAACGGGCGGTGTGGCAATCAGGCTCATTTCCTTAACACCCGACATCGCCATCTGTAGTGTCCGCGGTATCGGTGTTGCTGTGAGTGTTAGAACATGCACATCAGTACGCAGCTCTTTCAAACGCTCTTTCTGTTTGACGCCAAAGTGTTGTTCTTCATCAACAATCAACAAACCTAGATCAGAGAATTTCATATTTTTAGCGAAGACAGCATGTGTGCCAACAACGATCTCGACAGTACCTTCGGCTAGGCCTTTTTTAGTCTCGGTCTGTTCTTTACTGGTTGCCAAGCGGGATAACTGTCCGATACGAACGGGCAACCCCTTGAAGCGTTCGACAAAGTTATTGTAGTGCTGGCGGGCGAGTAATGTTGTCGGCACGACAACAGCAACTTGCTTACCACTCATCACGGCAACAAAAGCTGCCCGAAGCGCAACTTCGGTTTTCCCAAAGCCCACATCACCACAGATAAGGCGGTCCATTGGGCGGCCAGACCCCAAATCTTCGAAGACATCCGCAATGGCATTAAGTTGATCTTCGGTCTCAGGATAAGGGAAACGGGCCGCAAATTCGTCATACAACCCATCAGGCACATCAATTGTTTCGGCTTTACGTAGAAGACGATTTGCTGCAATGCCAATAAGCTGGTGTGCGATTTCCCGAATACGCTCTTTAACACGCGCTTTTTTGGCCTGCCATGCCGCGCCGCCCAGACGATCCAGTTCTGCACCACAATCCTCAGAACCGTAGCGTGAAAGGATTTCGATGTTTTCTACGGGGACAAAAAGCTTGTCACCACCACTGTAAACAACCTTAAGGCAATCATGCGGTGCCCCGCCGACATCAACGGTTTCCAAACCAATATACTGTCCGATCCCGTGTTCCATGTGGACAACAAAATCTTTATCCTGAAGCGAGGATACTTCCCTCAGAAAGTTATCTGATTTACGGCGTCGTTTTTGCGCGCGCGCAAGGCGTTCACCAAGAATATCCTGCTCAGTAATAAACGCGACATTGGGGGTTACCACACCGCGCTCCAGCCCCAGCGTCAGGAACTGGACCTGCTTACGCATGGTTTTCTTGTGGATTTTCCAATCTTTCAGAACATCGGTATTGGTCAAACCGTGTTCATGGAACATGGAAATCAGTCGGTCGCGAGATCCGTCACTGAACCCAGTGACGATAATTTTTTTACCGTTCGTCTGTTGAAGGCGGATATATTCGCTGACCTCGTCAAAGACGTTAACGTCTTCACGGTTTCTGGCTTCGGAAAAATCTTTGCCCTGCTTGCCTTCAACCTCAATCAGATTTTCAAGATGATCAGGCAGCGTAAAACCCGAAAACTGTGTGACAGGCCTTTTAGAAAGTACGGCATCCCAATCTTCAACAGACAGGAACAGACGCTGCATAGGAACTGGCTTGTAAACCCAGCCACCTTCCGCCGTATTTTCCATCGTTTGCCGGGCTTGGAAGAAATCGGTGATGGACTCAATCCGGGCATCTCTTGCTTCTGCCGCTTGTCCATCCAGTGTTACAACTGCGGTTGGAAGATAATCAAACAACGTTTCCAGATCACCATAAAAAAGCGGCAACCAGTGTTCCATCCCAGGATACTGCCGCCCTTCAGATATAGCTTCGTACAGGGGATCATCCTTGGCAACAGCCCCGAAGGTCTCGCGATATCCCTTTCGAAAAGACTCTATTGTTTTTTCATCAAGAATTGCTTCACCAACAGGCTTAAGTTCCAGCCCCTCGGCATCACCCGTTGTTCTTTGTGTAAGCGGATCAAAATACCGCAAGGTATCCAACTCATCCCCAAAGAAATCCAGACGCAGAGGAAGTTCTTCACCAGGAGGATAGACATCGACAATCCCGCCACGAATTGCGTATTCCCCTGCCTCGCTAACAGTTTCTGAACGCAGATATCCATTGGTGGAAAAGAATTTCACCAAATCTTCGTTTTTAATCTCCACACCGGATTTAGCCACAAGAGTTCTGTTTTTGAATAGCTCTCTTGGTGGGATCTTCTGGAGTGCTGCAGAAATTGTCGTCACGACAAGACGGCCCGATTTAGGTACTGGCGTTGCCAGTAACTTCGCAAAGGCATTAATACGTGCAGCCAGAATATCCTTGTGCGGGCTCACCCGATCATAAGGCAAACAATCCCAGGCAGGAATTTCAATAATCTCAATATCTGGTGCAAAAAATCCAACAAGCTCAGCGAGAACAGCCAGACGGTTATCATCAAGCGCAATATGCAAAACAGGTTGTGGTGCCAGTTCAACAACAAGCTCGGCAAGGAGCTGCGCATCATAGCCTTCAGGAGCTGATGAGATTTGGTAGTGATCGGCGGCTTGAAGTCGGGTCGCAAGTGTTTTCAATGTTGCAATTCTTTATATTAATCGTCGTTCTGAAAGCCTGAATATCGGCAATAAGACTTAATTCAACAAAAAAGTTATCGTTTATTCGGGGTGTATTTAAAGCTTAGCAAAGCATCAAGGACTTTGTTGTGCATATTTTCCGTTGGGACCGAATTACCAATAATCCAGTCATAGAGCACAGGATCAGGAATTTCGAGTACCCGCTCAAAAAGGTCCAAATCTGTAGCATCCATATTACCGACGTTTTGATCAGCAAAGGTTCCAATAATGAGATCTGCTTCCTGTGTTCCACGGTGCCAGCTTCTGAATCTGAGCTGTTTACGCCTTTTGTCTAATTCAGCGTTGGCTGCCATCGTCATAAATCTCACCCGTCATTCAATTTAATACGCTTGTTCGTTTCGCTTGCACATTAAGCTGTGATATAGGAAACATTACTAGAACATTTAATAAACATCCGATTTAATTTCTGCAAGTTAAAGCCCGTGCGTCCAGAGATTCTCTTTCCACTTTTCACCCCAGTCTCAACTCTTCAAGGTGTTGGACCAAGATTAAGCACGCTTTATGAAAAGCTGGCTGGTGGACGTGTCCTTGATCTTTGCTGGCATTTACCAGTGGGGTTGGTTGATCGTCGTTATTCCCCGACCATCGCCGACGCCATCTCTGATCGCGTTGCAACGCTGAAAATCACCGTATCTCGACACATCCCCTCTGCCAACCGTCGCAGTCCCTATCGCGTTATATGCCATGATCAAACGGGCGAGATGACGTTGATCTTTTTTCATGCCCGCGGTGATTATCTTATGAAGCTCCTTCCTGTTGGGGAAGAACGTATCATAAGCGGTCGGCTTGAACGCTTTGGTGATGTCCTTCAAATGGCGCACCCGGACCATATGGTTCCGATAAGCGAAGAAGAAGATGTCAAAACAGTAGAACCCGTTTACCCCCTCAGCGCAGGTGTAACGCTCAAGCCACTTTCAAAAGCGATTAAAGCGTCCCTTGATCTCGTTCCAACCATCCCCGAATGGCTTGATAGCTCTCTCAAAGAACAAGAAAACTGGCTCGATTGGTATAGCTGTCTTCAAAAGGTTCACCATCCCCAATCAGAAGATGAACTGACAGCCTTCTCTCCCTATCGAAAGCGATTGGCCTATGATGAGCTTTTGGCAAACCAACTTGCCATTTCCCTTGTCCGGGAACAGCAAACAGCAGCAAAGGGGCGCATAATTAAGGGTGATGGATCTCTCCGGGAAAGAATGCTGGACATCCTACCCTTCAAACTGACGGATTCACAGGATCAATCTATTCGCGAAGTGATTGCCGATATGGAAAGCACCAATCGCATGCTCCGTTTGGTGCAGGGCGATGTAGGAAGCGGTAAAACAGCTGTCGCGCTCTTTCCCATGCTGGCAGCAATAGAAAGTGGCTCACAAGCTGCATTGATGGCCCCGACAGAAATCTTGGCCCGTCAGCACTATAAAACTCTACAACCTTTTGCCGAAAAGCTTGGGATTTCTATCGTCATCCTTACGGGCAGAGATAAAGGAAAAGCACGCAAAGCTATTTTGGAAAGTATTGCTGATGGCTCGACACAAATGGTTCTTGGTACTCACGCGATTTTTCAAGATGAAATAGATTTCTCGGATCTTGCTTTGGCTGTGATTGATGAACAGCACAGATTTGGCGTTCATCAACGCTTATCCCTCGCCCGAAAAGGTGCTGGTGTTGATATGCTGGTTATGACAGCGACACCAATTCCTCGAACACTCATGCTAACGGCTTATGGCGACATGGCTGTATCTCGCCTGACAGAAAAACCAGCCGGACGACAACCTGTTGACACCAGGACAGTGTCCGTTGAACGAATTGATGATGTTATAAATGGGGTCGCCCGATCTTTGGATCAGGGTACAAAAGTTTATTGGGTTTGTCCCTTGGTTGAGGATTCAGACAAATCGGATCTTGCTGCAGCTGAAGAGAGATACCGGGAACTGAGCGAACGATTTGGCGACCGCGTAGGCTTGGTACATGGCCGCATGAAAGGCGTTGAAAAAGATGCAGTTATGGAAAAGTTCTCTAAGGGTAATGTTGATCTGCTGATTGCAACCACAGTGATTGAAGTCGGTGTTGATGTCCCGCAAGCAACCATAATGGTGATTGAGCACGCCGAACGCTTTGGCTTGGCACAGCTCCATCAGCTTCGAGGTCGAATTGGACGTGGTAGTGAAAAATCAACCTGCATTCTGATGTACCAAGGACCTTTAGGCGAAACGAGCAAAGCCCGTTTAAAAATCATGCGGGACAGTGATGATGGTTTTGTTATTGCCGAAGAAGATTTACGCCTGCGTGGTGCTGGTGAAGTCTTGGGGACGCGACAAAGCGGGTTACCTGAATTCAAGGTTGCTGATCTTGCCTGTCATGGGGAATTACTGGCAACGGCGCGTAATGATGCCAAACTAATCATGGATAAAGACCCAACATTACAAACCCCTAGGGGGCAAGCTTTACGCACACTGCTGTATCTTTTCGAGAGAGATACAGCAGTTAAATATCTAAAGTCGGGCTAAAAATTATGGCCTACGACGCAGCCTTTTGAGTTTCCGCGTCGTCACCGTTTTGACCCGCTGTAACATCAATATTAACGGTCTCTACGGTCAATTTTTCTTGCTCTTGTTCCGGAGCATGATATTCAGGGGTAACTATTCCCCCAGAGACAACCATCTTAATGCCCTCTTCCACCGACATTGTCAGCATTCTTGCTTCCTTACGCGGAACAAAAAGTAAAAAACCGGACGTTGGGTTTGGTGTTGTCGGCAGGAAGATATTAATTGATTCATCTTCAGAGATATCTTTGATTAAACGGTTAGAATCCCCAGTGTAGAACCCCAATGCCCAAGACCCCGGTCTCGGATATTGAAACAAAACAACTTCGCGAAATGCATTGGAATGATCCTGAAAAATCGTTTCAATAATTTGCTTAATTGCCCCGTAGACGGTTCGAATGACTGGCATTTGATCTAACAAACGCTCACTTATTCGGAGCAACGTTTTCCCTACAATCCCTGCGGTAAGAAAACCAATCACCGTCAAACTTATAAAAATAAAAAACAGACCAAGCCCCGGTAACGCAAAGGGAAGATAGCTTTCCGGATTCCACTTCAACGGTATATACGGGCGCACCCAGCTATCGATCAGAATAATGATTTCCCAAGCCAACCAGAACGTAAGGCCTATCGGGGCCGTAACGAGCATGCCGCCAAAGAAATAGTTTCTCAGTTTCATGAAAACACTTGGTTTCTGGTATGCATGTGCTTCTTCAGATGCTTTCTTGGCTTTTTCCTCTAGTGTAAGCTTTTTGATTTCGGAGGGGGAAAGTATCCCACCCGAAATGACAAGCTTAATCCCCTCTTCAACCGTCATATCCAAATGATGAACATCCTGCTTGGGGATAAAAAGTAAGAATCCTGTGGTTGGGTTTGGTGTTGCTGGTACAAAAACATTAACGACAGTGTCGTCTGTCAAGCTTTGTACTTCCCCCTTTGTCCGCCCAGTAATAAAGCCAACAACCCAGCAACCTCGGTGAGGATATTCAACAAGTACGACCTCGTTAAAAGCGGTAGAATTTTGCGAAAGAACCGTTTCAAAAACCTGCTGAGTCCAACTGTAAACACTGCGAACCACGGGGAGTTTTTTAACGACTGCTTCACTCGCACGTTTCAGTAGCCGACCAATATAGCCTGCGGTCAAAAACCCTATTAGTGTCAATCCGACAATAATAACAAGCAATCCCAAACCAGGAACACCAAAAGGAAGGTAATTTTCAGGGTTCCATTTTAAGGGGATAAGCGGTGTTACCTGATTATCAACAAACGTTATCGCTCTCCAAGCAAGCCATAGTGTTATGGTGACAGGCGCAGTTATCAAGACCCCGGCAAGAAGATAGTTACTAAGTCGTTGCGCGAAGGATTGCTTCGACTTGTGAGTGGCTTTAACGCCTTTATCTTTCATATATTCAGGTTCCATTTAACAACTATTCAAAACACCATGACAGGCTGCCTGTGCTTTGTATCTAAACATTGCTTTTAAAGCCCACATTTTCAAGAAGCAAATTAGAAAACTCTGGCGCATCAGATACGTAATCAGATAACCAACAGACAATCATCTTACATCAGAATGATTCTGCTTATGTGACAACAAATTCATTTACAAGCCATTCTTGAAATCGCCTCACCTTATGATTGTGTGCATTATGAATTGGGATCATAAGAAAATAAGCTAACCCAGTTATTCTAGGTTGATTTGGAAACGCCACCAACCAGCCTTGTTTAATTGCGGTCTCTACTAACAAAGAGCTTACCAGTGCGACCCCCTGATCAGCCAACGCAGCCTGAATAACATGATGTTCAAGGTCAAAATGTCTTCGATTTATCGCGTCTATTTTTCCGGCAACAACTCTATCCCACGAAATAGACGGTAAATCCTGGTTTTTCCATTTCGTCTCGATCAAACAAGCATCTTCTATTCTGGGCGTGTTTTCTAGGTACCGCGGCGTGGCATAAGCCCCAACAGTCTCTGTCACAAGTTTAATTTTATGAAGAGATTCAACATCATCACGACCGTAACGAATAATAAGATCAATTCTCTTATCCCGGTCAAAATCATCTAGCTGCTCACCAGTTTTAACAACCACCTGAATTTCAGGATTGAGTTGATGAAACTTCTCGAGCCGGGGCACCAACCACATTGCCGCAAACGACGCCGTAGTACTTACTGTTAATGTTGTTTGTGTATTCGTTAATTCAGACACAACCGTCGAAAGCTGTCGTAAAGCTAGATAAGCTACTTGGGCGAGTTTCTCGCCTTCTTCTGTCAGCTCTATTGCGCGCGTTTTTCTTTCAAACAAAAGAGTATCAAGAGAATTTTCCAAGCCTCGAATTTGGTGCGACACAGCTGTCGGCGTCACATTTAATTCAGATGCAGCAGCTTTAAAGCTCTTTAAACGCGCAGCGGAATCAAAAACCCGGATACTGTTCAAAGGGGGAAGATGAGAAAACATCCCTCACCTTATACATAAGTTTTTCTCATCTACAAATAAGAAATAGCCTTTTGTCAAAAGGGCACAGATGAACAATATAATTTCATATTGATAAATTTACTACGCGATATGAGGAAATACCATGACGACAATTCTACATCTGGATAGCAGTGCTCGCAGAACAGACAACTCTGAAGTAAGTTACAATTCTATCTCTAAAACCTTGGCTGCCGGATTTATCAAGGAATGGAAAAAACAAAGGCAAGCCGACACAATAATTTATCGGGATCTGGGCCAGACCCCACCAGACTTCATAAATCAAGATTGGATTGCTGCTGTTTTTACAGATGAGAAAAACCGGACAAACGCCCAAAAAGAGTTACTGACATTATCTGATACTTTAATTGACGAAGTAGATAGAGCCGACATCATTCTAATGTCATCACCGATGTACAACTACGGGATGCCAGCAGCTTTGAAAGCTTGGTTCGATCAAGTTATCCGTATCCACAAGACCTTTACATTTGATTTAACGCGCGGAGACTATCCCCTAGAACCGATCATGTCGGGAAAAACGCTGGTGTTAATTACATCAACTGGTGAATTCGGTTTTGAAATAGGCGGTATAAGAGAAAATATTAATCATCTTGGCCCCCACGTGAAAGTCATGAGTAAATATCTTGGTGTTGAAAATTTTCATGAAATTAGATCTGAATATCAAGAGTTCGGCGACGATCGACACACACAATCTATCGAAAACGCTCGCAACAAGATTCTAAAGTTGGTCCAAGATCTTTCACGACAGAACCAAA